>JAGGTZ010000032.1 GCA_021158805.1 Thermoproteota archaeon
AAACAACCTCTTTAGATTCACTATCGGGGAAGTGATCCTCCTCCTGATGGTGTCAGCTCCTAACTCATGATTCCCCTCGATTATCGCAATTGGGATGTCCCTCTCCAGTACCTTCAAGAAGCCCTCAAATGCCTTAACGAACGCTCTGGGATGTGGTCTATAACTGTCAAACAGGTCTCCTGTATGTATTATTAAATCGGGTTTTTCCATTAGTGCTAACTCTATGGCTTGATTAAACGCCCTATATAGATCCTCCTCCCTCTCTGCTAGGTAAAACTGCGCTTTTCCCAAGTGATTATCCGAGATATGAACTATCTTCACTCTTAATCACCTATAGACCCGTAATACTCATCTGGACTGGCACTAAGCCTCCTGTGAAGGCCTTCGCTCCATAGCCTGTGCGCATCAAGGCTCTCGCCGCCTCTCTTACCACTGAAATACCTCACCTTCACAAGCGCAGGCATCCTTATCATCGGGCCCACTATCACTGCTTCACCCACATTTAACGAGGGGAGATAGGAGATCATCTCTTCACTGAGGAATTCTGTAGCTCTCCTAACATAGGACTGATCCTCGGGCTCCACTATCCTCAGGATGATCTTGTTCACCATTTGGGAGAGCACATCGGAATCAAGTTTCTTCGGTCTCTGACTAACCAAACATAAGCCCACACCGAACTTCCTTCCCTCTTTAGCTATAGAAGCAGCTGCTATGGAGGTATATGTATTGGCACCAGGTGGAATGAGCGTATGAGCTTCCTCTAGGACAGCTAGCACCGGAGTAGGGAATGTCTCATACCCCCTTCCAACTTTCTTGTCTTTAGCCCTGAGAAGAATGGTTGTAAGTGTCTTTCCAACCACTACATCGGTCAAATCTGAGCCTAACTGACCAAGATCGACTATGACAAGTTTTCCATAATTTAGATGGTCGGCCAGTTCTCCTGCGGTAGGTCTGAGAACCCTCCCATAGCTGGATCTAACGTACTCGATCCTAGATATAAGCCCTACAACACTATCCCTATCTCTACTGTTTATATGAATCAGTTCCTCGCCGTCCTCCTCCAGAGACAGTGTAAGTATGGCTTGTATCCCTGCTAGTAGATCATCCTTCTCTGCCTCTATGCCAGCTTTATCTATCTTATCGATCAGCACCTCCTTATTTAGGAGCGTTTTTGCCATTTTATATGCCTTCTTCAAGTAGATATACATCTTAGCAGCGCTACTATAACTTATGTTGAGCAATGAAGCTAGCTCGTCCACTGATAGATAGTTAGGATCTAAAACAGGCTCAATGACCTCTACTTCGCAGTGCTCGCAATCACTGAACGACATTCCTACATACTCAGAGTGAATATCGAATAGTATGGCTACTCCTCCCATCCTTAGTATCTCTTCTAGAATAACAGCCACGGAATTAGACTTACCTCCTCCAGTGACTGCGAGGATGGCGAGGTGTCTCGCCACTAACTCATTAGGATCCAAATAGACATCTACATCTTCCCTAGTCATAAGTTTCCCTATTCTCAATCCCCTTCCATTGGGTGGTACGAAAATCTTGGACAGTAAGTACTTAGGAGCCCTCCTAACTAGGGCACCAGTAGGGGGCGGTGACCTAGGTAACCCGGAGAGTTCATCACCATTCAATCCACCTATAATTCTGATCGTTGCCTTAGACCAATCCGATGGGGAACCTAACAAATCTAAGATCTTATCATAATAGTTAGCTTGAAGCAAGTCCCCTCTGGAGAGCTCTATAGCTCCCCTTACTACATTACTAATCATTCCGAGGAGCGGCCCTTCGTCCCCCTCAATTATCACATATTCACCTATCTTAGGAACTATCCCCTCATAGGCGATCATATCGGCCTGTATTGGAGTCGAATTGGGAGCTATCCTCCCCAAGATATTACTCTCCAAGGAACTCCCTCCCAACAGGCCCTAAGGGACTCATTAAATTTCTAGTAAAGTGCTTTAGGAGATCTACACCCACCTTAGCCATCTCATGGACTATCCTTAAATGATAAGGATACCCCCTGACCGAGTGATTAGCTAATGAGCTGATGATCCCCCTAACCAGATCAATATCTGCGTTGCCAAGAATCTCAATCCTTAAGGGACTGGATCCCTTCTCCAGCTTAGTATAGGTCAAAGTAAGAGGATAACTGCTCTCAATACCGGTGAATTCAGGGAATTCTAATCTTAGCTCAATTGGCTCCAGAAATCCATTTTCCAGTATGAACCTACGTACGATCTCCATATCAGGGATTCTCTCATTGAAGTATGCTCTACTACTAGATCTTTTAGATATACCGACTAAAGTAACGTTTCTCAAGCTAATAACCTTCCTTAACAATTTTTCGAGTGTTAATAATGCTTCATACCTCTCTACAAAGGCCCTTGCTCTCCTTACCTCATCCCTACGTACCTCCATCCCTAACAGGTCTAAGAGACTGTCTTCAACGATCCTATCTATCTCCTCGTTGAGGCGGAGGTCATGGGTAATAGAAGTAAGACCCGATGCCAAATCCCCTATGTAGTTCGTAACCCTGTGGATTATTTCTCTTAGGGGATATGGAGGTCTATATCCATAGGGAGTCGCTAGATCACCTCTATCAACCAAAGCTAACATAGAACCATCTAGGAGCAGAATTTCTGGATCTAGCTCCAAGGACTTCATGAGCATTTTGATCTCTAAGGTTTCACGACAATACCTGACCCTAATCTGGTGATAATAATCGTCTAGTACACCGATTTGATATTTTCTAGCCCTTATAGGTTCGGTATCTCTCATAAATAGGGATGCGGATGCGATAAATAGTACTTCTCCTAGAGAGAAGTATATACTGTTGCTTCCTCCATCTACAGCAGCTATCTTGGAATAATCTCCGTTACCAAGGGGGACCCACCTCCTGACGACACTTTTCAGTAAGGCCTCCCTCCCATGACTACTCGGACTTTCAAGCAGATACTTTAGGTGGTCCCTTACTGAGATTAGAGCCTCCTCTATAGATTCGAGGGGCATTCTCTGATTTATTCGCATTCAGGTAATAGCCCCCTCACTAAATTTTAAGTGATCCCATTAGGTAATCGGGGATATAATTGGGCTTGGATATTTTCTTCAAGCCAAAATCTATCGCCATTATAGGTGCTTCGAGGAATCCGGAGAGAGTTGGACATGTAATTCTAAAGCGAATGATAGAGATAGGCTTCCCAGGGAAATTATATCCGGTTAATCCTAGGGCAGAGGAGATCCTTGGGATTAAGTGCTATTCCTCTACAGATGAGATTCCCGATCAGATAGACCTCGCTGTCATAGCGCTTAGGGCTGATATGACCCCTCAAGCGCTGGAAGAAGCAGCTAAGAAGGGGGCTAAAGGTGCTATAGTTGTTTCAGGGGGATTCTCGGAAATAGGAAATGAGGATCTAGAGAGGAAGCTACTCGAGGTGGCCAGGAACTATAAAGTGAGGGTTATAGGCCCAAATTGTCTTGGAGTATTCGATCCTAAGGATAGGATAGATACTCTCTTCCTCCCGGAGGAGGTTATTCCAAGACCACGACCTGGTGAGGTCTCTATCATAACGCAAAGCGGTAGCTTAGGGAGTGCGCTTCTAACAATGATCAGGAAGGAAGGCAGGGGGATTAGCAAGTTCATAAGCTATGGTAATAGGCTAGATGTAGATGAAGGGGATCTTATCAATTACCTAGCTGACGACGACGAGACTAAAGTAATAGCTGCCTACATAGAGGGAGTAGCTAATGGAAGGAAGTTCATGGATGCCATTAGGAGAGCATCTATGAAGAAGCCAGTCGTTATTCTGAAGGGAGGACGTACATCATCAGGAGATAGAGCAGTTAAGAGCCACACTGGATCTCTAGCCGGGAGAAGCGACATATTCCAATCAGCGGTTAAGCAAAGTGGCGCTGTAGTAGTGGATACCCTAGATGAGTTCATAGACGTCCCAGTAGCATTAGCGACGCAGCCACCTATGAGAGGAGATAGGGTAGCCGTTATCACTAACGGTGGAGGGTTCGGCATCCTAGCAGTTGATTCCTTAGAGCAGAGAGGGTTCAGGGTAACTCCACCATCGTCTAAGCTCATGGAGAGGCTCAGAGAGATGCTCCCGCCGTACTATCCCGTAGGGAACCCAACTGACCTTACCGGTGACTCTACACCGGAGCAGTTCCTAGAGACAGGATTAGCTTTTACTGAGAGCGGCGAGTACGATGCGCTCTACCTCATACCCTTGTTTGGAGTTCCCGGTATGGAGCCTGAGAGGACAAAAAGGCTGCTAATAGAATTGGTTAACAGATCTAAATTACCTGTCGTGGCCTGTGCTGTGCCGACTACACCAGAGGTAGAAGAAACGCTCAATGAAATCGAAAGGATGGGTCTGCCCATATACCCAACGCCAGAGAGGGCAGCTTCTGCGCTCAAAGGGCTATTAGAATATGGAGAGATTAGGAGAAGGATAGAACATTTTTAAACCCCAATAGTTAATTACAAATGGTGATCCCTTTTGGCCGGATTTTGGGATAGATTGAAGGCCAGCATTGAGGCCAAGTTGAACAAGCTTTTAGACAACTTTGAGGATCCCAGAGAGCAACTGGACTATGCCTATGATAAGTTGATACAACAGCTTCATAATGTGGAGATGGCCCTATCTAGGGCTATAACAGCTAGAAAGAAGCTTGAATTCGAGTTAGAGAGGATAAACGAGAGAATAGAGGACTTAGAGGATAAAGCGAGGAGAGCATTACAGGCAGGCAGGGAAGACCTCGCTAAAAAAGCTCTAGAGAGAAAATACGTTCTAACATCTCAGAAAAAAGCCTTAGAAGAGAGAATAGCTGATATGAAGGAGGATGAGGAGAACCTAATTGAAGTGAGGGACAAGCTCAGGATAAAGGTCGACCTCTTTAAGGCAAAGAAGGAGCAACTTAAATCGGAATATGAGGCCTCTAAAGCACAAGTTGAGGTACAGGAGATGCTTACCGGGCTTTCTGATGACTTTAGTTCAGCAGCCAGGGTTATAGAGAGAGCAGAAAGTAAAGTAGACGAAATGAAAGCCAGAGCTGCCGCATTAGACGAATTAATAGCCACCGGCGGAGCTTTAGATATACTTGAACCCGAGGAGAAGGATGAGATAGAGAGAGAGCTTGGAAAAATTGAGATGCAGAGTGAGATAGAGGAAGAGCTAAGGAAACTTAAAGAGCAGCTAGGGGGCTGAGGCTTTTTTGCCAGCCCTCATAGATATTTTATCTTACTTATCTGCAGCTATTTTGATCTTCCTAGGTCTTATGTTCCTCATAGCAGCAACAATCGAACCTACTAGGGTCTTTCCAGGACTTGCACTATTACTACTTGGATTAGGAGTAATCTATGTGAATAGGCAGCTAAAAAGAGCTAAACTCACTGAAGAGATGCTGGAGACATTAGTCATTAAATTTGCTCAACGAGAAGGTGGGGTGGTAACCGTAGCTGAAGTATCTGCTGGTCTAAATATACCAGTCGATGTAGCTAAGAGAGTTCTAGAGAGGCTTGAGAGAAAGGGGCTAGCTTTCCTAGACTTCGAGAGGATAGGCGACGAAGGAGTTGAAGTCTATCGAATCTTAGGGATTAAAGGAGAAGAGTAGGAGGTTAAGTAACCGGGCTACCCGGTGGGACCTTTTCCTCCGGAGACAAGAGGACCGGCCTATTCTCATCACCAACCACAGCTGCCAGTAGCATTCCTTGGGATTCTACTCCCATGAACTTCCTCGGCTGAAGATTAGTAACTACCACTATTTGCCTCCCCAGGAGACTCTCTGGCTCGTAATATTCAGCTATCCCTGCGACCAGCTGCCTACGTTCATTGCCTAAATCTACTATTAATTTGACAAGTTTCTTGCTTCCTTCTATCCTCTCAGCTTCTACTATCTCGCCAATCCTTATGTCTAGTCTCTTAAACTCGGAGAATGAGATGTATCTCATAGGTCACACCAACCTCATGAAACAGCTACTCTTTTAAATCAGTAACTTGACTATTACACCTGTAAAGGGCCGCTTTGGGACGGCCCATTGTGAAAGGAGGGATACTAGAAAATGGGTAAGATATCAGTTAGTGTACTTGGTGGTACTCGTGAGGTTGGAAAGAGCGCTATACTACTGGAAGCAGGCGGAACTAGGGTGCTACTTGATTACGGCATGAAACTTATTCCAAAGGAACACCCCCAGTTTCCACCCATACCAGAGAAGGTAGATGCTGTTCTCCTCAGCCACGCACATTTAGACCACTCCGGATCTCTTCCTAGACTCGTAAGGAAGGGATTTGATATCCCGATATACGGAATAGATATTACTAGAGAATACATAGATCTCTTACTATATGATGCAATCAAGGTAGCTAAGTTAAAAGAACATAACATAGGCTATGGATCTAAGGAGGTAAGGAGGGTCCTTAATAACTTTAGACCCGTGGAGTTCAACGTCCCCTTTAAAATAGGCGATCTTGAGATCACTGCATTCAATGCAGGCCATATACCTGGTAGCGCAATGTTTTACATAAGGTATGACGGCCGATCACTCCTGTATACAGGAGATTTCAATACACTTTCATCGAGGTTAATGCCACCAGCTCAAATAGAGAACATTCCTGAGGTAGACATACTGATCACTGAATCCACATATGCTATGAGGGAGCATCCACCTAGGGAGAAGCAGGAGAGCTTGCTCAAGGAGATAATTATAGACACATTAAAGTCAGGGGGGACTGCAGTAGTAGCTGGCTTTGCCATAGGGAGGCTTCTAGAAGTAGCGATGGCCCTGAGGGCTAAAGGTTTCAGAGGGAAGATCTTCCTCGACGGAATGGCTCGAAGGAGTACTGAAATAACCGAGTTCTTCTCAAACAGGGTAAGGGACTCAGACGATCTTAAGCTAACCACTATGAGTATAACATCCGTAAGGAACTGGCAGATGAGGAAGAAGATAGCTAAGAAGCCCAATGTCATTCTAACGACTTCTGGTATGCTTGAAGGGGGACCGGTCCATTATTATATGAAGGAAAGGAGAGAGGATGAAAACAGCACGATAACCCTCACCGGATATCAAGTTGATGGGACGGAGGGTAGAAGACTCTTAGAGGAAGGAAGAGTGGAAATTGAGGGAGAAGAAACTTGGATAATGATGAAAGTCAATCAGTTAAACTTTTCTGCCCACGCAAGTAGATCTGGCATCCTTAGAATGATAAATGAACTTAAGCCCGAGAGCATCATGGTGGTCCATGGTGAACACTCAAACCTATTCGCTGAGGAGTTGGAGGATAAAATGGGCACCTCCTCATTCTCCCCCGAGATAGGTGAGGAGATAATCTTTTAGGCCAATTAATCCACACCATACCCGACTATCTTAACTTTAGCCTCCTTAATCCCCTTAACTCTCTCAGCAGCTTTCTTTACAGCTAGCCAATAAATCGGCAATCGGGCAAAAGGGCGTTGTGAGAACCATATCTATGTAGGCTACACCGTCCCTCTCTTCGACTCTCTTTATTAACCCGGCATCGACCACGCTTGTCTTCAGCTCCGGATCTATAACTCCTTTCAAGGATTCCCAGACCCTCTTTTCAATCTCTTTCATGTCTCCTATCCTCCCTGATGACATAATCAAGTGGATAGACCTGTAGGATTCTCCTGTCATCAGTGGGCATTACTTCCAGTAGCCTGGCCTCTAACCCCATAGATCTCAGCTGATTAGCGATCTCATGGAACTTATAGACATCTATGAGCAGTCTCCCGCCCTCTAAGTAGCCTCCATATCTAGCAACCAGATCTTTAAGCACTTCAGGAGGCCCCTTAATCTCCCCGAAAATCAAAGTACCCTCGTCTGTGGGCATCTCATAGCTCCTAGCTACATTACATGCGCGGCGAGCCCATCTCATCCTAACCTGATATTCTTTCTGTGCTGCTGGGCAGAAGTATCCAGAAATGGACGTCTCCCTCTCTATGAACTCTAATACCTCTATCGCAGCCTCTCTACTCCCATATACTGCAACATCACTGTCTTCTCTAGGCACAAAATCCATTGACAATAACTTCTGCCGGTTGGATGGTGTAAACTCTAACTCATTTAAGTTCATAAAAGAAGCACCAATCCTGTCGAGGAAGGATGCTAACTCCTCCAGAGCTTTGATCCAACCTTGCCCTGGAATTGCCGGCATTTCAGCGCCTACAACAAATCCCATATCCGATGCTAGAGTAATTCTCGACCATAACCTCTTATCCCATGTGTGGAACCTTATCTCATCTAAACCAGCATCAGCCAGCATATCCAAACTCCTCTCATTTATCCCAATGGCGTTAGTGTACATGTGTATATGAAATTGGTTTCCAAACCTCTCTTTGAGAAGCCTAGTGTAATGAGCCACCTTTTCAGGCACTAATGAGGGCTCCCCTCCTGTTATACCGGCTCCAAGGGCCGATATTAGCTCTGCTTCCTTTAGTATCTCCTCATCCTCATGAACGGTTAGTTCATTCACTACTACTAAGTCCTTACCTCTCCTCCAATTGGATATCGTGCAGTAAGGGCACCTATCATAAAGGGGACATTTCCCAGTGACGAATAAAAC
The DNA here is from genome assembly GCA_021158805.1 of Thermoproteota archaeon. GTDB lineage: Archaea > Korarchaeota > Korarchaeia > Korarchaeales > Korarchaeaceae > Korarchaeum. The sequence continues at coordinate 8,598 of JAGGTZ010000032.1, forward strand.
TAGTTTGGCTCCTTTCCAACAGAGAGCGCATCCTCTGCTCCAACTTCTTACCCTAATAGCTCCTAGCGGTAACTCTTCCATCGTCATCCACGCCAACTAGACAGATATCTCTCCTGTTCTGGGGTTAGGAAATCTATCTCTATTCTCATACTCTTTAACTTCAATCTAGCTACCAGCTCATCTATTTCCCTAGGAACAGGGTAGACTTTAGGTGGTAGGTTGCTACCATCCCTCACAAGGTATTTGACAGCTAATGCTTGGTTAGCGAAGCTCATATCCATTACCTCACTTGGATGTCCCTCTGCAGCCACTAAGTTGACTAAGCGACCTTCAGCGAGTAGGTAGACCCTTCTACCATTAGGAAGTAGATATTCCTTCACATGATCCCTAATCTCCCTGCTGGAAAGAGCCATCAGCTCGAGGTCCTTTACAGATACCTCGACATCAAAGTGTCCAGCATTGGCTAGGATAGCTCCGTCCTTCATGAGACTTATGTGCTCGGCCTTTATCACATCCCTGTTCCCAGTGGCAGTTACGAATATATCGCCTAGCTTTGCAGCCTCCTTCATGGGCATTACTAAATACCCATCCATTGCCGCCATTAAGGCCCTTATCGGATCTACTTCCGTTACAATAACCTTTGCACCCATTCCTCTAGCCCTCATAGCAATCCCTTTACCTACATGCCCGTATCCAGCTACTACAAACCATTTTCCAGCTATCATCACATTTGTGGCTCTTAGGATACCATCTATTGTACTCTGGCCAGTTCCATACACGTTATCAAAGTTCTTCTTTGTCTCAGCATTGTTAACTGCTATTACTGGGTATTTTAGAAGACCATCTCTTTCAAGGGACTCTATTCTAAGAACGCCTGTGGTAGTTTCTTCAGTTCCTCCTCTGATCCCTTCAGAGTATCCTTTTTCATGAGCCATGACTGTTAAATCACCCCCATCGTCCATGGTGATGTCCGGTTTGTATTTCAGTACGCTATCAATGGCCCAGAAGTAATCCTCCTCCGACATACCTTTCCATGCATATACCTCAATTCCCTCTTGGACTAGAGCAGCAGCTACATCATCTTGGGTCGATAACGGATTGGAGGCAGATAGGTATACCTCAGCACCCCCCTTTCTCAATGTAAGAGCGAGAACCCCTGTTTCCTTGGTTACATGAAGGCAAGCAGCTATTCTCATTCCTTCCAATGGTTTCTCTCTTGAAAATTCTTCCGCAATCTGCGATAAGACTGGCATGTGGGCAAAGGCCCACTCTATTTTGAGCATACCCCTTTCTGAAAGCTCGGGATCCTTAATCCTAGGCATATAACATCCAATGCCACTAGGGAGAAGGAAATATAAACTAAGTTCTCTTGGTTATCAAGACATTCCAGTAATCTCCTTTCCTTACGATCTGCCTCAAGAGATTTCCTGTTCTCTTTACCCAGCCATAAATGTCATCTACCGAGTCTTTATCGTTAATAAGGAAGGTCACTGTCTCCCCCGGCTTGGCTTTCTTCATGATCTTAGCTATCTCGATTATGGGGTAAGGAGACCTTCTCCCTCTTAGATCCACAGTTCTCATTTGGAGACCCTCCTTCCTAGAACCTCCCAGACCATTGAATCATCAACGAAGTCCTCGAAGATCTTGTACATTAGGTAGGCATCTTCGCCATCAGCGTAGTAGGATGGTATTACTCCAAGGATCTTATATTCTAAATTCTCGTAGAGCTTTATGGCCGGTTCATTCGAGACTCTAACCTCTAAATAGACTACATCCGCCCCATATCCCTTTAGGCCACTTTCGGCCTCAATCATTAATGCCTTGCCTATTCCCCTCCTCCTATGCCTCTTGCTCACTGCAATGGAGAGGACATGACCAAATAGTAGAGTAGTGCTCCTTACATAGTAGCTCTCGACTCTACACATGACATATCCTATCACCTCTCCTTTTTCATCCTCTGCAACGAGGAAACTATTTGGGAATCGCCTATAATTCTCGATGAAGAAGTAGCTAGGATAGTTCTCTGGCAGGAAGACCCTATTTATCCTCTCAACCTCATCTAGATCCTCAGGACGGAAGGGCCTTATCCTATAACCCTGTAACATCACAGGGGAGTATCGAGGTCATAGGTTTTAAACACAACATTACCGTTAAGAGAGATGTCAGAAATCCCACCCGATATAGAGACATTGGTAGCCAACCACTTCACTGTTATAGATGTAGTGTACTACCCCAATGCAGTAGAATTCGAAGTAGAGAAAGTAGATCCCGTTAACTCTAGAGAAAAATTCTTGGAACTTGTGAAGGAGCTCTCTCCCCATGGACTACTTCCCAAGTTAACTCTAGACGGGAATTCCCTCAAACTACACGTATTCAAGACATCTGTACCCTCCCGTAGGGGCTTAAGGGGGAGGATAATCCTGTTGATAGCAACAATAATCACAGTTATACTCTCCGGATGGGTAATATCCCACGGCACACTAGAGCTTTTAAGGGAAGCTGGTATTTCCGAGCTTTATGACCCTATTATATCAACGGTTGCTCACACTTTGGGCCTGATGATCCCCTTGGCTTTACATGAGTTGGGTCACGCAATATATATGAGGAAGTGGGGGGCTGGGGAACTAGAACTACCAGTATTCATACCCGCTCCCCCTCCACCTTTTGGCTTTGGAACCTTTGGTGCTCTTATCATCCAGAGGAAGCCATCCTTCAATAGAGATGAGCTCTTTGAACTTGGAATCTCCGGTCCAATATTTGGCTTGATTCCGGGTATAGTCGTCTCCATCTTGGGAATACTACAGTCCCACTACATTCCTGCATCCGTAGCTCGTACTTGGATCGAACAGGGAAAAGCTGGATTCCTTCCAACACCGCTCATATTTGCCCTACTTGAGAATATTATGTCCCGAGGAGAAGGTGTCCTTCTACTGTCACCATTGGCCTTAGCAGGCCTTATAATACTTCTGATCACGTTTCTCAATGCACTCCCAATATCACAGCTCGATGGAGGACATATAGCATATGCGCTGACTGGGAGTAACAGAAAGCTCAAGAGAATGGGATGGCTAGCTAGTATCGGGCTCCTATTCATCGCGCCAGTCTTGGGAGCGCTAATGCTTATTCTGAACGCTATTACGCTACATCCACCTCCACTTGATGAATACAGTTTACCGTCGGAGAAGAAGAGGAAGTGGGGAGTCCTAGCATATCTATCGATCCTACTGCTGACATTCCCAGTCCTCCAATAAGTTAAAATTAGTGTTTTTCCCGATAGCAGTAAATGGGATATGAGGATTATGATGAGAAGCTAGCTGATAAAGAGGAATTAGAGGAAAGAATCAAAGAGTTAAAAGAACTTGCAAACAAATTGAGGGACGACATTGAGTCCCTTAACGATGAGAAAGAATCCCTAACAAAGGAAGTTGTGGCCTTAAGATCCGAGAAATCCGAGTTAGACGAAGAAATCAAGCAAAAGAAGCAGTTAATGATGGAGCTGAAGGCCCAAATAGAGGAGTTAGAGGGAGATATAGATGTCCTCAGAGAGGGAAAAGAGAGAGTGAGGGCTGAGCTAAACTCCCTTGAGTCTAAAAGAGAGAAGCTTGCATCTGAAGTAAAACATATGGAAACTCTGATGAAATCCCTCGAGAAAGAGGAGAGATCGCTAAGGGATAAGATAGAGGACCTGAAATCTAATGTTGCTAAGCTTGAGAGGGTCAAGAACGTGCTTATAAGTGAAATAGATGAATTAAGGGGTATTAGAGCCGATCTAAGTAAGGAAGTACAAGAACTCTCTAATCAAATTAGGGATATGTCCAAATCTTTGTCAGAGACGCTAACAGCCACAATGGAAAAATTGGAACCGACCACTAGGCTACTGAGTCAAGGGGTCACCAGTGTTGGTAGCTTCGTTACCTCCTTAAATGATCTAAAAGAGTTAGTAGAGGACTTAATTAGCCGAAGAGACATCATAAGTAGCCTAGATTCTGAGATAGAAGCTAGAAAATCTAGAATAGATGTCTTAAGGATGGAAGAGAGCAGATTAAGGAGCCTGATATTAAAGCTGAAACAAGAGATTTCTGCTCTCAAGGAAGAGAATGTGGACTCCCTAGATAACCCGAGGAGTTAAATTATATATAGCTCTTACAGCTATCCCAAGGGTATCAAGCATGAGTGCTGAAAAGACTGAGAAGATAACCAGGGATATTGAGACCAAGCCCTCGGTCCTAGAACAGATAAAGAAGGAAGTGCCAAAGTCAAGGGTTATTACACCCCAGTCGCTGGCTATGAAGTACAACATAAGAGTTAGTGTAGCTAGAAGATTGCTTAGGCAGTTTGAGAAGGAAGGGCTCGTTTTCTATGTAAATGGTAATTCGAGGGTAAGGATTTATAGGGGAGCCATGTCTAAGACCCCGAAGGAGGGGAAGGAATAAGCTTCTTTAATTCCCTCCTTGGGGGTGAAAACATAATTTGAAAAATAGAACTGAAGGGATAGAGAGGTACTTAGTATGCCTTAAATCTGATGTATTTGGTAAAAAAGTTTCATTAGAACTCATTAGGCACCTCTCACCTATAACCATTGAGAGACTTTACAGGAACATTCCCCTGAGTGGGATGGTAGTTAGGGATAGAGATGTAATCTATATCTCGATCCCGATAGAGGCTCGAGTTGAGAAGCCTAGGAATAAGCTCAGAAGAGGACAAGTCGGCTACTCGCCAGCTAAAAAGATGCTGGTTATTGCGCTATCCGATGTAAGGTTGAATGAAAAGATAAATTCCTTAGGTCGCATAACTGGGGGATTAGAAGAGTTAGAGAACCTAAGGACTGGAAGCATAGTAAGGTTGGAGAGACCATGATATCCTTCGTTTGGAAGGGCTACTCCTCAGTACTTCTTAACATTGAGGATCTTAGCATACTGCTTGATCCATCCAATAACTTCACATTAGAGGAACTGGAGGACCTCACGGATAAAGTTGACATAGTAGCTTACACACATGAACATTCTGGTCATTTCGACATGGATTTCCTAATGTCGCTCATAGAGAAATATAACCCATACATGGTCGTAAACAAAGGTGTATTCAGGCTTATAAGGAGGAAAGTGGATTGGGATAGGCTGTTTAAACTAAAATCAGGAGAGATGATAGAACTTGAGGGTACTAGGATACACGCCTTAAGGGCTGTCCATCCTGGAATCCATCCAGTAGTCTTTCTCATCGAAATCGGGGGGAAAGCAATATTTCACGGCGATAGCACGGGCTTCACTCATATGTTTGAGGCGTTTTCGCCCGTCAATCTGGCTTTCGTACCAGTAGGCAAACCATCACCAAATGCGAGCCCCAAAGATGCCATAAGGATCATTAAGACCTTAAGTCCTCGTGTGGTAGTTCCCTTCCATGGTGATGAGAGAGAGATAGAGGATCTAGAGCTGAAAGTGAAACTAGCAAATCTCAATGTAGAGGTAATAAAGCCGGTACTGGGAGAACTCACTTACGTTCAGATTTGAAGTGCTCCCATCCACCTTCTCTGACCTCTAGAAAATCCTCATTGTGCTTCAGGAAGACTCCTGGTTCACTTATGACATGTCCAATTTTGAGTAGATCCCACCCTCTCCTTTCGAAAACCTCTTCAAGCTGAGATACCTTATCTGGGGATACAGTGAAGACGAGCTCGTACTCTTCACCTCCGTGGAACACTACCTCTGTTGGATCAAGGCCGGCCCGCTCAACAAAGCTCAAGATCCTCTTGTCTATGGGTAAATTGTCCACAACATAGCCGTATCCGCTGGCTCTGGAAAGCTCTTTAAGTGACCAGTACAATCCGTCGCTGCTATCAGTGCTCGAACTTGCAAATTCAGATATACATATCCCCTGTTCGACCTTAGCTACAGGTTCATATACAGCTCTGAGTACTAAATCCCTTAGACCAGGAGGAAGGTCCATCCCCTCAAGTAGATGCATATATGCCAGCGAAGTTAGCCCAAAACTACCAGTTGTGAATATTAGATCACCAGGCTGCGCATCTTTCCTACTAACGAGTCTACGTAAAACCCTGCCAGCGGCAAATCCCGCTATAATCACCTCATTAGCCTCACTTATGTCTCCTCCTGAAAGATATGAATCATACTCGCTAACACCTCTCTGCAGCCCCCTCATTATCGAGATGAAATCCTTGTCCTCTAAATCCTTTGGCAACCCAATTGATGCTAGGAAAAGGAGGGGCTTAGCTCCTTTAGCTGCTAAGTCGGAATAGTTCGAGATAACACATTTCCTAGCTAACTGTCCTAGCGACATACCGGGTAGGAGATCTGTAGACTGGACTACCATATCCGTATTGAAGACGTAGATACCTCCTACAAGACTCCGTGCTGATGAATCATCCCTTCCTAGCTCTAGAAGGCCCTCGGGATCTCTAATCAAGAGTTTTCTGAGCATATCTACTAACTCTCTTTCAGGTCTCACAGGGCGCATTTTGAAACTAAATGTTAAAGCCTTTTCCCGCCGATACTCATGGGGTGATGTTATGGTCAAGAAGGTTATAATAATGGGTGCAGCCGGTAGAGATTTTCACAACTTCAATGTCTTCTTCAGAGATAACGAACGGTACCGGGTAGTTGCATTCACAGCAGCACAGCTTCCCGAGATCGCGGGTAGGATCTATCCCCCTGAACTGGCAGGTAGGCTTTACCCTGAGGGTATACCCATATATCCTGAGGAGGATCTTCCAAAACTAATAAAGGAGCACAGTGTCGACCTGGTGGTCTTCGCGTATAGCGATGTTTCCCATCAATACGTCATGGAGAGAGCCGCAATAACTCAGGCTAATGGAGCTGACTTCATGCTACTAGGTCCTAAGAGTACTATGCTCGAGTCAGAGAAACCCGTAATTGCCGTCACAGCTGTCAGAACAGGTGCCGGAAAGAGCCCGACGAGTAGGAGAGTCTCAAAGATCTTAAGGGAAAGGGGTTTGAGGGTCTCCGTAGTTAGACATCCAATGCCATATGGTGATCTAAGGAAGCAAGTCGTTCAGAAGTTCGCATCTCTAGAAGATCTAGACAGGTATAATGCTACAATAGAGGAGAGGGAGGATTATGAACCGCACCTGAAAATTGGCAATATAGTACTAGCTGGCGTAGACTACGAGAAGATTCTTAGGGAAGCCGAAAGGGAGGGGGATGTGATACTCTGGGATGGGGGTAATAACGACTTCCCATTCTTCAAACCCGATCTCCTGATAACCGTTGTTGATCCACTCAGGGCAGGGCACGAGCTCACTTACTGGCCGGGTAGTGTGAACGTGAGGATGGCAGATGTCATAGTAATAAGTAAAGTTGACACAGCTTGCTTCTCAGATGTTGAAGAGGTACTAAAGAATGTAAAAACAGTTAATCCTAAAGCTAGGATTATCACAGCAGCAATACCCTTCCTAGTTGATAAGCCGGATTTGGTCTCTGGAAAGAAGGTGATAGTAGTGGAAGATGGCCCCACGGTAACGCATGGAGAAATGGGTTATGGAGCAGGCTATCTATTGGCAAGGAGGTTAGGCGCAGAAATCTTAGATCCCAGACCATATGCAGTCGGTTCTATTAAGGAGATTTATGAGAAATACAAGCAATTAGGCCCTGTTCTGCCCGCTATGGGGTATAGTGATCGCCAAATGAGGGAGTTAGAGGAGACCATAAATGCCGTGCCTGCAGACTCCGTAGTCCTAGGGACCCCGACGGATCTAGGGAGGTATCTGAAGGTGAATAAACCCGTAGCACATGTAAAATATGAGCTACAGGAGATAGGACCACTAACTTTGGAAGATATCATAGAGGAGTTCCTCGAGAAGGTGGGTCTGCGATGAAAGAGAGGAGGATATGGCTTTTAACCTGGAGAGAATTTAGCGAGGCACTTAGGGATACAGATCTAGCTATACTTCCAGTAGGTGTTATAGAGGCCCATGGTCCTCACCTGCCTCTGGGCACGGACTTCCTAATATCTGAATGGATATCAGAGCAGTTAGCAGAGGAATTAAACGCTCTAATAGCACCACCAGTAAGTTATGGTGTGGTTTCAGGTCTATCGGGCTATTGGGGATCAATAACTCTCAGGAGAGAGACATTACAATCCATAATGTATGATATACTAACGGAACTCGCTAACAACGGGTTTGAGAAAGTAGTGATAATCAATGGTCATGGAGGCTCAGGTCATGTACAGGCAATAAGCAATGCTATGAAGGAGGCTTGGAGTTCTGTGGGACTGAAGAGCGTATTAATAAACTGGTGGGAATTTTCCTCCAACGTAACTAGTGATATGTTTGAGGGAAGTGGCGGTCATGCAGGTGTCGATGAAGCAGCTATGATAATGGCTATGGACCCTGACCTAGTAAAGGGTGAACCAGAGGAAGAGGAAATCTATAAGATAAGGAGGGGTATCCTGCCAGTGCCCCTCCCCGGCTCAGTCTTAGCATACCAAGATGACTTCGTGGGAAGACTACCAACCCCTCAAGAATCAGAGGAGTTTGCCAGAAGGATCCTAGAGAGAATCAAAATAGAAGTAGAGAGAATTATTGAGGGCTGGGATAGGCAGGATATCTCCCCGGATATATCTCTATAACGCCTTAGATGAAATTATTCCTCCAACTTTTTATCCTCAGAAGCATCCTCCTGAAATCATCGCTTCTAAACAGATGTCTCCTCTCCGGGTTTATTAGAAGGTACGGAATTTCTCCTCTCATACCAGGGATTACTCTCCTAGGGTAGTTCTCCTCAGAAACATAAAGTGATACTCCAACGGTCTTCCTGTGTGTTAGAAGCGCTTCTGGGCTCTGTCCATGGACATAGATTATTCCAGCCCTGTTATCAATGAGCTCATCTACAACTAATTCAGACCTCTTACCAATTAGTTCAAAAGCCATATATTGATGTCTCGTAACCTTACTCATGAGCGATTGTAGCTTTCTGGCAGCTATCTTGGGATTATCTCCTATAGGCTTATTTGATGGCCTAACTACTAAGAAATCTGCATCTATCAGATAAGCCAACTTAACTGCCTCTTCAATGCTCTTTATGGACGCATTAGCTATATGAGGATTCGGAGAGAATACATTCGTATCTACTTCTGGCGATCTGACTGCTACTGGTACATCAACATTCCTTAAAGAATCCTTGAGGGCAGAGAGAACCGATCTATGCATTAGGGAGGGTAAGTAATGAGGTGGTTCGGTAGATATTACTAATCCCTCGCAACCGCTCCTCAAAAGGAAACTAGCTATTTCTGGAACCTCAGCACCCCATAAGAAATCTGTTGAACACATGATAACCAGTCGATCCGGCACCCCATGTTCCCCCTGAGGGATCTACGCTCTCTATTTAAGGTAAATGGTGGTCTTAATGTATATAACTTTGATGCATAGTATCGATCTTCAGCTTATTTAAAGCCGCATATGACGGGATATTTTTTCCCCTATGACTCATGACTGAAAAATATGATGATAACCTGTTAAAGTGACCTCTTGTCATATCGGCACTCTTCATTAAAGTTAGGTTGTAGAAGTCACATCTATTATACGACCATATAATCATCCAAGTGGATTTGCATGGCCTGACATTATACCATCCTACTATATGATCTAAGTCTCATTAATAACTTCTCTAAAAGAACATCTACAAAACTAATAAGTCAATGGTATTATGTCAATTATAAGAACAATATAACTCTATATGTAAATATAAGAGAGAAAAACAGGTAAAATAGGAAGTATATTAATGGAATAGTATATCTCTCCCATTATCTGATGATGATTGTTCTTGGTAGGATAATGGTCTTATGACTATTCAAGGTATTGGCAATCATGCTAATCATGAAGGAGAGACGAATAATATAGAAAAACTTATATTTAAATCACATATAATAGAGTACGGCCCTAATAAGGGTTTGTTAAGAGGTGAGACCGTATGCCGCAGAAACCTGCTAAGCATCTACCTCTCGCCCCGGTGTACCGGATAATAAAGGAGGCCGGCGCCGAGAGGGTTAGTGATGATGCTAAGGCCAGGCTAGCCTACTATCTCGAGAAATTCGCTCACGAAGTGAGCAAGTACGCGGTCGATCTTGCCAGGCACGCTAAGAGGAAGACCGTCACTGACAGGGATATAGAGCTAGCTGTTGAGGCCATTTGGAAGAAGTAAGCCGGCCTCCAATCCCCTTTTTATTTTTATCGGGCCCGGGGGGACTTGAACCCCCGACCTGCGGCTCCGAAGGCCGCCGCTCTATCCTTGCTGAGCTACGGGCCCAAGGATATGACAAATATGGGAAATTAAATCTATTCCTTTGACCCTTCCTCCCCTCCCTTTATTACCTGTCTACTGAAGATGAAAGCCCCTACTAGTATAGCCACTATAGAAATTACTAGGAAGAACCAATCACCTCTAGCTAATCTCTGGCCAACTAGTCCGAAAAATGCTGCTCTAGGTATTATCGCTAGGACATTAGCTAGGAAGAATATGAGGAAATCCATTCCAACAGCGCCAGCTATATATGCCACTATATCTAGGGGGAGGAATGGTACTAATCTTGTGAGAAAGACTACCCACCCACCCCACCTATTGAACCAGATGTACACCTTGTTGAGGAGGTCTCCTCTTACATAATACTCCAGTATTTTCTTTCCGATAGCTCTAGCAATAAAGTAGTTTATTGCTGAACCAACGGCAATTCCCATCCCTCCATATATACCTACCTCTAGGGGACTCATTCCAAGGGCTCCGGCAGCAACTAAGACGGCGTCAGCCGGGATTGGCGAGATAACTGCTTGGATTGCCATAGCGGCAAAGAGTCCTATGGAACCATACTTCCTTGTGAAATCGGATATTTCTTCTGCGAGTTTCTGGTATCGTTCAACTCTCTCCTCTATAAACTTCAGCTGATACAGGTTGAACAGGAATGCGATATCTAGTATTGCTCCTAAGGTGCTCGGTCTCAACTTTAACCTCGTCAATAGGATTAGGATGGGAATGGACTCTATTATGTATAAAAGCCAGATTAACGAAGGTTTTTCGATTAATAGTTGCATTAACACCAGAGGTATAGAAGATATTGAAGAGAGAAGAACAGCTCCTCTTATCGAGACCCCAGACGATGAAAGTAGAGCTAAGGAAAGACCACTACCCCCATATCCTACCGAGCTTAGTCCTTGAGCGATTCCGGATACAAGTCCATCCATGACATCGGGCTTTCTCCCTTCCTCCACTGCCAGGAGACCAAATCTTAGGAAAGCCATGGAAAGGAGTCCTATGAAAGAGATTCCGGCTACTATGAGGCCCCCCACTACTGGATCTAGGTAGCCTATCCATCCTCTAATGACGGCTGCCAATATGGAGGAAGTAGCCAAAGCAGATGCGGAAGTCTTTAAATCTATCCTCTCTTCTCTGATCAGATAAAGTCCGGAAAGGCCGGCTATGTGACCGCTAGGATGTGGCCATAGCGGAAGCCATTCCAGTAGACCAGCTAGGTAGTCTAGCATACGACCTTATGACCTACGAGAACTTCATATATTAATTATGGATATTAAGTCGATGTCAGACTACACCTTTGGGGGGATGAACAATCCCTATGAGGAACTAAAGAGCGAGGTCACTGCTATACTTAATTATGGCATGGACTTTGTTGAACTCACGGTAGAATGGCCTAACTCTTGGATAGATAATATAAGAGAGAATTTAAACTGGTTAATGGATGTTGTAGACTCTTACGATACTTTCTATCTAATCCACTCCCCTTGGTACTTGGAAATAGGGCACCCCTACGATGAAGTTAGGAGAGGCGCATTAAAGGAGGGGTTCAAAGTGATCGATATAGCATCTAAGCTTGAAGCTCCATATGTCACCTTTCATCCCTTTACACCCGGATGGCTCGCTATCCTCAGGGATAAAGCCAAGGAACTAAATGTAGAGGGTTTTAGGGAGCTAGTAAAGTACTCTAAGGATAAAGGAGTGCAGGTGCTAATCGAGAACATAGATCACGGAGCTTTTAGATCTCCCTCTGATATTCGGTACATAATGGATAGGGTTCCCGACCTATTTATGACACTTGATATTGCTCACACTTTCTTAAATGGTGGGATGGAGAAGTTTAGATCATATCTCACTAAATTTGGTGGGGAAATTCTACATCTCCATGCTCACGATAATGACCTTAACAGAGATCTACATCTGCCCATTGGAGCAGGGAAGATTCCATGGAAAGATGTAGCAGTGGAACTCGTTTCTCATAATTATAGAGGGACTATAACACTAGAACCGCATGTTTCCGACTTAGACTACCTGGCGATATCTAAGGAAAAACTACTCTTAGCGCTAAATGCTGCTAAGAAGGACGCAAATAGCAAGAGTAACCAATATAGAGACTAAAATCCCCAAAGCTATTTGTGCAATGCTGTGGGATCCTGATTTCCATCTAGACCATGCTAGAAGTGGTACAAAAGCAAAGAGCATGTATCCGAGCCACGAGCTATTAATGTAGATTAGGAAGGTAGCAGGTCCAGCAAGACCTGCCATGTGGACACTGACCTTCGTATATTTGTGATTCACATAAGCCACGACGGTTGTGACCATGGCATAAGATAATGATAACATAGCCCAGAGCTTCCCACCCAGGATTATGAAGATTGCTGAGGCGAGGAAATAACAGTAAATGGCTTGTATGAAGAATGGCCCTCTGGATGGTCTATCGGGGACTAATATGTCTATTTCTCCCGTAATGGACTTCCTTAGAACCGATATTATGGGACAGAAAGTCACTAAGACGATAGATAGAAGTAGATTCAGCGGATTAGGGTCAAGAACGTATGTCCCTAAGGAGGCTATCAGTGATATGGTGACTGGCGAGAGTACTAAAGCTATCATTTTATGCAGGTTCATCGATTCCATCTGAAAGCTGATTTAAAAAGGATTTATCTGTAGATTCACGGTACCTATGAAGGTGGCTTTAGTATACTCCGCTAGAGACTTAGCAGGAATTGGCATGGCCGAGAAGATTAGGGACTTGCAGGGAGATCAGTTTAGGATAGGAAATTCCAGCGTAGAACTGATTAAATATGAAAGAGAGGTTCTCTACGTTAAAGATGAAGAGCAACTTGGTGCAGAAGACGCTGATTTCATTGTAGTCCTATCTAGGCATAGTGGAACGCCTAATGTACCTATATTTACTGCTCATGTCCCAGGAAATTTCGGTCAAGCCAAATTTGGAGGAGAACATTTTACACTAGGAGTGGCTATTCCTTCGCTTATGAAAGAATACCTAAAGGCTGTCTCAAGGATAGCTCCTAAGATAGGCTATGAGGTCGGATTCGAGCCTACGCACCATGGCCCTACATTAGATACTCCACTAGCTTTTCTAGAGATAGGGTGTGATGAAGTCGCTTGGAAAGACCCCAAAGGAGTGGAAGCAGCCTCCTACTCAGTAATAGAAGCCCTAGAGAACTGGAAACCTGGAAAGTATGTGCCAGCAATAGCCTTCGGTGGTCCTCATATAAATAACCACTTCACCGCGGTAGAGCTATACACAAAATTTGCAATAGGACATGCAGCTCGTAAGCTAGATGCAGGCTGGGTAGATCTTCCCATGATAAAGCAAGCCCTCGAGAGAAATGGAGAGGTAACGGAATATGCTATAGTGGACAATAAAGGACTAAGAGGGGAGGAAAGGGCTAGGATAGAAGAGGCCCTAAGGGAACTTGGAGTTAATGTAATCAGGGTGAAAAAGATCCTGAGGGAGAGCCGTGAAAAGGCCAAGGAAGAAGTATAAAACCCCCTTTTTCTTTGATAGAACCGTACCACGCGACCTATACTTTAAAGTACAGAGAAGGCTTAATCTTCTCGGTTATGGTGCCGTATGGCAACCAAGGAGTGCCGTTAAGGGAAAAGATAGGGATCTTAGGGAGATTCTCGACTACTGTCAGGCTAGGGGCATACGAATTTTAGTGACATTTTCAAAACATTTAGAGATTCCACGCGAATACTCTGATAAAATAAAGCTGATAAGGCTAAAAGGAGGTAGACATAAAACTGTAAATAAGATCATCTCACTATTGTTTAACGAGTTAAGGAGGGAAAAGAATTAATTAAGGTAGCACCAAGAAAAGATAAGGGAGGATATAAGGAATTGCTGAGTTTCCGACCTTCATCCTCAGAGGATGAAGAAAGGAAAGGTAGACGTATAATCGTCAAGAAACTGGTCCTAGATGTTGTTAAGCCACACAATCCGAACATTGTAGACATGGCTGAGGGCCTCTCAGAGTTAAAGGGAGTCGAGAAAGTGGATATCGATGTTCAAGACTACGATTCTACCATAGAGAGGCTAAAAGTGATAATAGAGGGAGAGGACCTTGATTACGATGAGATAGTTAAGGTAATCAGGTACTACGGGGGGAATGTAGCAAGCCTAGACGGAGTGACCGTGGTATCAGAGGAGTAGGCCGGATGAGGTTCTACCTAGAGACCCACGGTTGTGCTATGAACAGATCTGACTCTCAGATAATAGAGTCGATCCTGAGAAGAGCTGGCTGGGATAAGGTACAAGAACCTGAAGAGGCAGATGTTCTAATACTGAACACATGCAATGTCAAGACACCCACTGAGCAGAGGATGGTGCATAGGGCTAAAGTACTATCATCATATGGCCCACTAGTGGCTGCTGGATGCATGGCTGTATCTCAGCCGGAACTCTTGAGACCATATTCTAAGGTACTAGTAGGTCCTAGAGCCATTAACAATATATTAGAGGCAGTTAAGTTAGCATATAATGGGAAGAAGGGAGAATTCCTGGAGAATGAAGCAGTAGACAAGGCTGCGCTGGACAGAGAACCTCAAGGCCTCATAGGAATAGTTCCCATAGCGGAAGGGTGTCTAGGGTCCTGTACCTACTGCATCACGAGAATTGCTAGGGGAAAGTTAACGAGTTTCCCCTCTGAAAGTATACTGAAGAGAGTAAGGAGCTTCTTAGAGAAAGGAGCTATAGAGATATGGCTAACTGGAGAGGATACTGGAGTATATGGGCTAGATTTAGGGACCAATCTACCATCGCTGCTTAGGGAAGTTTCCTCTATCGAAGGTGAATTCAGGATTAGAGTTGGGATGATGACGCCTGATTCAGCCCTAAAAATCAAAGATGACCTATTGAAGGCCTTCAAACATGATAAGATCTATAAGTTCTTCCATATACCTGTCCAAAGCGGGTCTGACCATATTCTGAAGTTGATGGGAAGAAGATATACAGCGAAGCAGTTTATAGATCTGATAGGCGACATAAGGAGGAACTTCGAGTGGGTTAGTGTAAGTACTGACATTATAGTTGGATTCCCCGGTGAGACCGACGAAGACTTCGAACTCACACTTAAGCTGCTGGAAATAGTTGAACCAGATATAGTAAATCTCAGCAAATTTGGGCCAAGGCCCAAGACCCCGGCGGCCCTCTTCAAGCAATTACCTAGAGATCTAATAAAGAGGAGGAGTAAAGAGGCCATGAAGATAATAGAAGAGATCAAAGAGAGAAGGAACTCGAGGTATTTAGGAAAAGAATTCATTGTACTAGTATCTGAGAAAACCGAGAAGGGAATTCAAGGTAGAACTTCCTGCTACAAGCCAGTAGCACTCCGAAAAGCAGAACTCGGCTTCTTCTACAGAGTAGAGATAGTTGATTTTAGGGGGAATTACCTAATTGGAGAGATTACAGAAAAATTAGGGAGAGCAGGACTCTCTATACAGTGTCAAGTCCACTCTTGATCTCTACGGCATTCTGTTGGCTTGGCTTTAGTATCTTCACTAGTACCTTGTATACATTCCAAGCCCAGCTCTCTTTCGAGAAACCAACGACATTTACAGTTGCATACGAGTGCTCGGGCCATGTATGAATAGCTACATAGCCCTCTTTCATCATTAGGAAACCACTCACACCATAGGGCTCGAACTCGTGCACATGGACGTGAGTTTCTTTTTCTCCTATCTCCGAGGCAAGTTGCCTCAGTATCTCTTCCATAAGCTCAGGCGAGTCTAGTACCTCTACATACTCAATATCATACAGTTCAGCAATGACCTGAGTTTCCTTCGGCTTTACTTCAGAACTCATAGCTCTCTCCTGGCTTTAGAACTATGATCTCAGCATCAATACCTCTTTCCTTTAGGATCTCTCTAAGCTCATCGGGCTTGCCAATCAGTACGGGGAAAGTCCCATAATGCATCGGAATTACTCTCTTCACACCTAATAGCTCAATAGCCTTGGCTGCTTCTTTCGGTCCCATGACGAAATGCCCTCCTATGGGGAGAAGCGCTAGATCTGGACTGTAAAGCTCACCTATTAGCTTCATATCGTAGAAAACACCTGTATCCCCGGCATGATAGATTCTCTTACCGTCAAGCTCTACCACAACCCCCGTTGGAGCACCTAAATCGCTACTGTGTGTGGCCATAGTAAGGGCCACCTTGATCCCTTCCACCTCGAAGAAGCTCCCTATGTTTGCCCCAACCGTCTTCTCCACCCCCTTATTCGCTGCTTCTAATGTAATCTCATATATGCCAACTAAGGTTCCGCCATGTCTCTTGGCTAACTTTATGGCGTCCTCTAGACCATGATCTCCATGCGAATGCGTCACTATGTAGATATCTGCTCCTCCCACCTGATCCAGGCTTATGGGGGCCTGAGGATTCCCCTCAATCCAAGGATCTATCATGACCCTCTTGCCTTGACTTCCCTCTAGGATGAAGGCAGAATGCCCTAAGTAAGTCACCTTCACCATATAGTTCCACCCCCACATAGATCATGATGTATTTTTAGAGATAAGTTTTCCCAAGGAGAACTCTCCTATCTATCCCCCTCTGAACAGCCGACAGATCCATCCCTTTCTCTTCTCTTTATGCTTCTTCTCCTCTATTGTTTCTGAGAGGGCCGTAATGATCTTAGTTCTTATACTACTTCTCCTTTCAATAGCTAGCATTCTACTTAAGAAAGACCGTACTTCTGCCTTATTCGTACCACAATATCTCTGGAGAGAAGAGACCAGGGCTTCCCTCACCTTAGGTGAAGGATCGGTCATGAATTCCTCTAGCTGATCTAAACCCAGCTTACCCTCCTCATATAACTTTAGAAGACACTTTATTGATCCGATCCTTACACTGGGCTCTCTATCGGATGCCCACTTCTTCATCATACCTACTGCCCTCTCATCGCAGATCTCCCTTACTAATAAGAGGAGGAGGCCATGAAGGTCTTTTCTATAGGTATAGAAGGAGGATTTTAGGTAATTTAGGAGGTTCTCATAACTCCTCTCTCCTTTGGAGAACATCAAGAAATTATCTATGAGACTCAACAGCTGGCCCCTTAGTTCCTCATCACAGAGGCCATTCTCGAGACACTCTCTTACAATTCTCAAGGCGGCTGACTTTCCTCCTTCAATATCGCCCGATAACATATTTGAGATCGAAATGTATATTGGTTGAATCATCTGCTCAAATTTTCCTCTTGTCATCAACTGTAAGAACCGCTACTGTTTAATATAAGGGGGAGGGCTTTAGTATCTGGTGATAAAATATGGTGGTCGAAATACCCTCACCGCGCTTCTTTGAGGCTGAGGGGAGGAAAATAGCGGCAGGAGGACCACGGCCCAAACTAAGCTCCAATGAGAGATTCTTAAGACACACCTCCTCAGTATGTCCTGAGTGTTACAGGCTACTTCCAGCGATAATATTCGAACGCGATGGGGCTGTCTACATAAGGAAGGAATGTCCTGATCATGGGGAATTCGAGGAAATCTACTGGGGAGACATCGAGATGTTCAAGAAGGCGATGAAATACGAGGTCCCCGGGAGGGGGATAACTCCTCACATGAAACTCAAGGCTCCCTGTCCATTTTCATGTGGAATCTGTAATGCCCATCTAAATTCAACAGCCCTCGCCAACTTAGTGGTTACTAATAGGTGTAATCTTGACTGTTGGTACTGCTTTTTCTATGCGGAGAAGGCCGGATATGTCTACGAACCATCACTAGAGGAGATAGATAAAATGGTAGATCTTCTCATAAACGAAAAACCAGCTCACGGGAACGCTATCCAAATAACTGGGGGAGAACCTACACTAAGAGAAGATCTCGTAGAGATAGTCAAGTTATTGAAGAGGAAAGGGATAAGGCATATACAGCTCAACACACAAGGAATCATCTTCTTGGAGAAGCCTGAGCTAATGAGGCAGTTGAGAGAGGCAGGGGTCAATACAATCTACCTAAGCTTCGATGGCGTTACCCCCGAGGCTAATCCTAAGAACCACTGGGAGATACCCTACATACTGGAGATAGCTAGAAAATCCTCAATGACAAGCTTAGTGCTCGTTCCTACGGTGATAAAAGGTATAAATGATCATGAGGTAGGCGACATGATTAGATTCGCGGCCCTGAATATAGATGTCATTAGGGGTGTGAACTACCAGCCGGTCTCCTTGACTGGGCAAATGCCGAGAACGGAGAGAGAGAAGTATAGGATAACAATACCTGATGTGATAAGGAAGATAGAGGAGCAGACAAATGGCGAAATATATAGAGAAGCTTGGTACCCGGTCCCCTTTACTGTAGCTATCAGTGATTTCGTTGAGGCAGTCACTGGAGAACCCAAACTCATGATGACCAACCACCCTGCCTGTGGTATGGCCACCTACGTCTTCCCGGAGTTTGAAGGCGCCGGAATGAGCAGAAGAATTAAGAGATTCGTCCCCATAACAGATTTCGTAGATGTAGAGGCTCTTCACGATTACCTAAAGCAGAAAGCGGAGGAAATAAGGAACGGTGCAAGCAGATATCTAACCCTAGTGAAGGCAGTATTTAACTTATACAAGTTCATAGACAGGAAAAAACAACCGAAAGACCTGAATTTAACTGGAATACTTAGGAAAATACTCTTAGAGAGGAGTTATAAAGCTTTAGGTGAGTTCCATTATAAATCACTCTTCTTAGGAATGATGCACTTCATGGACCTATACAATTATGATGTACAGAGGGTTATGAGGTGTAACATTCACTACCTATCTCCTGACGGTAGGGTAATCCCATTCTGCACATACAACGTTCTTTCCGACATTTATAGGGATAAGATAATCAAGGAGCATTCTATAAGCCTTGAGGAATATGAGAGGAGATACGGAAAGGGGCTCATAGGAGAGGAAAGCAAGTATAAGAGAGATATTAGGAAACTTGAATCCTCAGAGATCTATATAAGAACCTATGAGCCATTCTTCCACAAATTTAGGAGAGTACCTGCTATAGCGAGGAAGTCTTAGTTGTATGACGTTATTATAGTTGGTGCTGGCCCTTCTGGGGCCGCCCTATCCTATTTCTTAGTAAAGAAGGGATTTAATGTCTTAACTCTAGAAAGGGACCCAAAACCAGCTACTAGAGTAATATGTGGCGAGTACCTGCCTGACCCAGATTCTCTAGGCATGCCGAAGGATATCTCTAAAGCATACTGGGAGTTTTTCAGACCCTTCATAGTACATCGGATAAAGAGGATCTCCATGGAAATTGAAAATAGGAGGTTTACTACGGAATATATCGGCTACTCCATTGACAGAGCTAATATGATAAGAAAGCGGCTGATGGAGTCTGTAGAGAATGGCCTCTCCCTTAGCACGAAAGAAGCTTTTCTTACAGCTAAATTAGGTGATGGGTGTATAAAGGTAATTACTAGTAAGGGAGAGTATAGAACGAAATTCCTTGTTGGGGCGGATGGCTTTGGAAGTAAGGTAGCTAGATCATCAGGGCTTCATAATGTGATTAAGTGCGATGATTTAGCTTTGGCTTTCACAAATGAGGTGAATCTCGACTTACCGGATCCGGAAGAGATGAGACTTATCATAAATGAGGAACTGGCCCCGGGTACTTACGCATGGGTAATTCCTAGATCTCCAAGTAGAGCCAACGTAGGTTTAGGGGTAAGACTGAGCATGAAGAGATCCTTTAACCCAGTTAGAGCTATGAAAAAGTTTTTTAAAGAGCTTAAAATTAAAAAGGAGCCAATTTTGAGGGGAAGATACGTCCCAGTGGGAGGGATCTCTCCCAGAATAGTTTCACATGGAGTGTTCTTACTAGGGGATGCTGCATGCATGGTAATCCCATCTAATGGGGGAGGGATGCATTTAGGGATCATAGCAGCATATCTACTATCTAACTCCTTGGAAGGAGAACCTGAGAGGAGGTATGAGAGGGCGGTGAGGGAGTATATAAAGCCAGTAGTAGACTTGGGCCTTGTTCACAGAAAAGCCGCTGACTTCTTCACTAGAACAGGTCTATTAAGACGGACTGTTGGGCTGCTACCTAATAATATGGTTAGCGAGGTGATTAAGGTAGTTAAAGGTAATTACTATCCCCTCATTAAGGTTATGGCTTCTATGTATGATTTTCTTGATATGGGCAGATCTGGTAGCTATCCAAGATGCTAATAGGCTCTTCACACTCGTCACAGGATAGGACAGAGTCAAATTCTTTCAGGTAACGCCTAGCCTCTCTAATACTTGATATGAAGGCTCCTCCTTTCGAAAACCTACTTATTAGCCACCTGAGTCCCCCAACAATGCCAGGAGGAGTTCTCTCGTCAGTTAATGGCGATAGAAATGGTGTTATGAGTACAAAATCTCTGTTATCGTATACTGCTACCTGTAAAGAGGTTATCAGAGATACTATCTCCTTCTCCCTAGCTGACATGTTTGAAGCATCTATGAGTAGTACCCCTGCTGTCTCCGGTAGGGCCTCATGAAGTTTTGTTGACCCCCCCAAGATTCCTAACAGTATGGACCTTGAGGGTTCTGGAATTCTGACGTCTTCAAGTAACTTTAGGTCACTAGTTCTCATTGCCTCGTTAATAAGGGATGCACTAACTCCAGTCATATAAGATAAGAATTCTGCCAGTGTTAGGAAATAAGATGGACCTAAATTTCCAGAAAAACCAAACCATATCTCATTTGGCGATATGGTCTTCAAGTTAATATCGCTTAATCTATCTAAGGCCTCTCCAATCCAATCGATTAGGATAACTCTCCTAAACTGGGCTAGTTCTTTGGCTAATAGGATGGCAACGCCGGATGCTAGCTTGATGGAGTTACATAGTACTAGATTTGATCCAAAGGATAGCTCAAGCAACGAACTCCTCCGAACTTTCTGTTCGGTGGAGGATCTTGAAGGCCATCTAACTGGGACAACAGCTAGGAAAAGGAAGAGGGGTACAAAGATAGACAACAATGTAAGAAGGAGCATTTTACTAAAATCCAATCCTCCCCTCAAATAGAGTCCTAGGGATAATATCGAGGAGGCTATCAGCACATTGTATATCCGGTGCATGTCCGGAAGAATACCTCTCTTCAGCTCTACAAGAGCCCACATTAGCCCAATAAAAATTAAAGCTAAGGATATTAATGCTTTTGGCGAGGAGAGACCTCTTTTCTCCAAAAAACCCATTCCCTTCATACCCGATTACCGCTCCAGAAGGAACCTACCTATATCGAGGAGGGTCCTAATGGACTTCAATA
>JAGGTZ010000128.1 GCA_021158805.1 Thermoproteota archaeon
GCGAGTGAGGAAAATGAGGGCCTGATGTCTAAAGTCAGTAACAGATTTGGTAGAGCGGCATACTTCATCATAGTAGATACAGAGGATGGGGAGATAAAGGAATATAAGATAGAGAAGAATCCCGGGGCCGAGGCTAGAGGCGGGGCCGGGATAAAGGCTGTCCAGAAGTTGATAAATGAGGGCGTCAAAATAGCTGTAGCAGGCTCCTTCGGACCGAATGCAATGACCGCTCTGGAGGAGACAGGTATAAAGCATGTGGAAATGAGTGGAGTTACTGTAGAGGAGGCTTTGAGAGAACTCGAAGGAAGGGGTCTACTTAAATCATAGCTATTAGGTCGCTAGCTCGGCAGTAGACCCAGATTCGTAGAGGAGATAGCATCACCTAAGGGTATTTTCCATAAAAGTGAGAATCTAGACTATACTAGGGCCATCTAGTGCTTGACATTTCCTTAATCGTCGAAAGAGAGTCGATTAGAGCTTGGCCATGAATCTGCAATGATCCGAAGATGTCATTTACAGTTTATCCTATTCCCTAGTTTATGGCCATTAATTTCCTAAATTTTCTATTATTCATTATCTTATTTTTTCCATTATGTTGAATGGAAAAGTAACTCCCAACGTTTAAAGCTATACTTATCCTTCGGACTCGGGAAGTGGCGTAGTTAAGTATAGCTAAGACTGCCATATATTACATATAAAGTCTTCCTTTTTAACACACGAGTGTATATCAAGTTTCATATTAACCCAAAAAGTTATATTATACCTCTATTGTTTTCCATAGTGATCCCACCATGAGTAGGGGTGCAGTTCTATTTTTGGTCCTATCATTCTTGCTTGTCTTCGGCTTCGTTTCGTTCCCATCCTTAGCTCAACAGAAAAAGGTAGTGGCCCTGGATGTAACTCCGGGTAGGGTTAAGGATCTTGATGCCGAGATAGGGCAGGAACAACTCGCGAAACTCGAGGATTACCTGAGATCGTGGGGATATGAAGTTAAAGAACTAACCTCTATAACTTCAGACAGTCTGAAAGGAGTTGATGTCCTCATCATAGGGAAGATGAAGGACTATAAGAGCGGCTTCAAGCCGGAGGAGATACAGGCCATAGCTAGCTGGTTCAAACAGGGAGGTAAGCTCCTCTGGGTTGGCTCAGATTCAGACTATGTAGAACCTTACTTAAATCCTGAGGACACCTCCTTTAAGGCAGGAGAGCCTAATAAGATACTTGAGGCCATAGGTTCCTCTGTCAGGATTGATTACGCTAGCTTAGAGGATCCTGAGTCGAACGCCGGCGCGGCATATAGGGTTGTCAGCTACAAGGCCAACACCCAGGGATGGGCTGCTGAGATCACGAGTGGCGCATCTAAGGTACTATTCCATGGTCCTTCCGTCCTAGCTGGCTTCAAAGATGGGAAGTTCGTTCCCTTCGACGATGTTGTTGGAGATAATGTGGTCTGGCTTTACAGGAGTAGCGATAAGGGCACTATAGTCAGCCACGACGGAGTTGACCCGAAGGCCTATAATGTAGGGCAGACAGGTAGCTTCGTTGAAGCTGCAGCTGAGAAGATAGCAGTGGGTGGGAGTTACAGCAAGGTAATCATTACAATAGAATCATTGCTAGGCGATAGGACCATAATAAATGAAGAGTATCATGGTGTAAAGCTTCAAGGCCCCACGTTCGTCAAGAACGCTCTAGCTTGGGGTACCACGGTAGAGAGTGCAGGGCTGCCCATGGAGTGGATAATAGCCATAGTCGTCATAATAATCGTAGTCGTGATACTTGCGCTCCTCCTCGTGAAGAGGGGCAAAAAGTCCTAACCCCCTCCCTTTTTAGCTAAGGTGATTTAGGGTGAGCGCTAAGGCGCTAATCGCCCTCCTAGTTATTGCGGTCGTGGTAGTGGCTGCGGCTTACCTCTTCCTCTCAGTACCTCAGCCCACGCAAACCACTACTAAGCCCTCCCCTGCTGGAATAGTGCTCAAAGTAATAACGAGACATGCTAGTGAGATACAACTGGCCACTAAAGAGCATTTCCTAACGTCAGACATAGCTAAGAAGTATAACATAACGGATATCCAGTTTTACAGCCCTCACGTGGCCCTGTGGAGAGACACCATTCTAAAACAAGAGGTTGATGTGGCCTGGGGTGGTGGTCCCGCGTTGTTCAACGAGCTAATAAGACAGGACCTCCTGGCCCCTATAACTGACCCCCAAACGCTAAAGGTCGCTGAAGAGTTACCTGAAACAATTGGTGGCTCTGAGATAAGGCATTATGAGGATGGAAAACTCATGTGGGTCGCAGCTGCCATATCTTCCTTCGGATTCAGCGTCAACGAGCCGTTACTGGAGAAATATGGTCTACCAGAGCCAAAGAAGTGGGAGGATCTAGCTAGCCCTGAGATGGCAAAAATACTCCCCAAGCCTGCAATATCATTCGCTAGGGCACTAACATCCACATCACACACTAGGATATATCAGATAATACTCCAGAAGTTCGGCTGGGAGAAGGGATGGGAGATCCTCACAAGGATAGCAGCTAATGGGAGGCCTTACGGTGGTTCTGTCGAAGCCTTAACAGCCGTGGAGACAGGAGAAACACCCATAGGTATAATGATCGACTTCTATGGCTATGGCGCCCAAATAGAGTTCCCCGGCTTGAAGTATATACTGCCCTACAACGAGTCTATAGTCAATGGAGACCCGATTGCCCTGCTGAAGACTTCAAAGCATCCTGAAGCAGCTCAGGCCTTTATAGGGTGGGTTCTTTCCGTCAATGGCCAGAAGATCTGGCTAGATAGGAAGATAAACAGGATGCCCGTGAGATCTGATGTCTTTGACACACCAGAGGGCAAGAACAGATCGGATCTAAAGAAAGCCTATGAGATGACGGTCAACAACATAGGCATCCCCTTCGATGAGAAACTAGCTACTGACATACTGTTCTCACTGAAGTACTACTTCGATTCGGTTCTCTGCGATCCTCATGATCAGCTGGTTAAGACATGGGGTAAGCTCGTAAAGGCCCTTCATAAGGGAAAGATCTCCCAATCCGAGTTCGAGGAATTCTCTAAGAGACTAGGAGAGCCCATCACTTGGACTGAGGATGGTAAGCAGGTTAAATTCACCCTTGAATATGCTAAGTCAATCAATGAGGAGATGAGAGATACTACCTTCGCCAACAAGATGCAGAGGATATGGAGGCAAGCTGCTGTAGAGCGATATGAGAAACTCTACAAGGAGATACCCGATCCCTAACCCTCTTACCGAAATTTTTCTCAAGGAACCGATCATCCCAAGGGTTGGAAGGCCTCTAGAGGGAACCTATCCTGCTTCACTAATATGATCGGAGGTGGGCTTTTCCCTGATATAGCTGGAGTAGAACCAAACGGTATCATACTGCTGCTGTGTCTCGATAGAACAAGGTCTCTTAGATCTGAGTTCATCAATAGCTTCAGCTGGACCCATCCCTTTTGAAACCAGATAAGCGGCGAGCACAGTTCCCGTCCTGCCGCAGCCCATAAGGCAGTGGACTAGGATCTTCTCCTTCCTTTTCACATGAGTCCATATTATATCTATTATCCTCGCAAGCTCCTCGATAGGAGGAGCTGATAGCCCCTCTACTGGCAATGTGTAGTTCTTGATACCCAGCTGCTTCAGCTTCTCTTTAACGTCCTGAGTTAGGGGTACGAGGGATATTACGGCCTTTATCCCCTTCTTATGGAGCCACTCTACCTCCTCCGGGCTATATATGTATGCTGAGCCTGCTACATACTCATCGATGAAGGAGAAATTGGATGGCCTCTTCACGGTCATACCGGCCATGCCATATGCTTGAACGCTATAACCCTTAGCACATCAGATGCGTCCTCTACAGCATCTATCATATTCTCAAATAGCTCTATAAAGTCCCTTAAATTCATCAAAGAAACTATATCTATTCTGTCCTGGGCCTCTACCAACTTCTCCATAGCTTTCTGGTGTAGTTCGTCGAATATGGATTCAAGCGAGTCTATTTCACTTACTAGCTTCAGCGAGGTTTCCACATCGTCCCTTATGCTTATAACAGCTTTATAGAGCCTATTGGAAATCCATATAGATACATCAGCCATTTCCTCCATGAGTTCTCTAAGTTCAATGGGTATATTTTCCGGATCTAGCGTATGGAGCCTCCTCGATGCACCTAATGCGAAAGAAGCTATTCTATCTATCCTCCCCACTAGACGGGCGAAATCTGCCTTATCGTGCCCCGATAAACTACTCAGCCAGAGCTGCCTATCTATCACCAATCTCAAATCATCAGCCTCATTTTCGTACTCCTTAACCTTCTGAAAAACTTCCTCGTCTCTTTTTCCTCTAGAATAGCTCCTAACCATTGTTGTGAAGCTATGAACTGAGGAGATAACCATCTCGGTATGCTTTAACACAACATCAAAAGCAGGCCAGAAAGGCCTTGTCTCCTTCATCAGGAATATAACAAGTGCTCCTACGGTTAGTAGAAACGCTGTGATAGTAAAAACTCCATCATAACCATAGAACTCCCCAATAACTCCCAAGGAGAGGGCTCCGGTCATGTAACCAAAGTCTCTGAAGGAAGTGTAGAGACCCATAGATCTCCCCCTAACTACAGGAGGAGCTGCATCTGCAGATATTGCCGGGAGTATGGGGTAGTATAGACCGACTCCTAGGCCCATCATAACAGATAATATCGAGAGCTGAAACGGTCTCGTGAAATAATGGAGGAGATATATAGCTAGGGCTTTGGTAGAAAGACCCAAGAATATGAGGACCCTTCTTCCAAAGACATCGGATATCCTCCCCGAGAAAGGCATTAGTACAGCCCAGGTGAGGGTGTTAAGACCTTGAACGAGGCCTATTTGGAACTCGTCAAAGCCAAGAGTGAGTAAGTAGAGGGGTAGCAAGCCCCACACTAGAGCGTCAGAGAGCTGAGCTACATGTCCCAATAGGTAGGTGAGCCTAAGGGTGGCACTCCTGAGACACATAGAATAGGCCTGTGTCGTCGGTATTTCCTCCATTTCAACGCCTTCTTCCACTTTTTCTCTAGTTTCAGAGATACCTGCTAGTGAGAGAATGAAAGCTAGAACCGAGGCCATTAAAGTTATGTAAAAAGCAGTAGGTATGTTCCTCAGACGAGATACATATCCTCCTAGAACAGATCCGATCGTGTAGCCGCCGTAAACCGAGCTTTCCATGATCCCTAAACTAAGCCCGTGCCTCTCCCTCCCCCCTATATCGGATAGAATTATCATTACGCCGGAATCAATAAGCCCCTGGCTCCACCCCATGAGGAGTGTGGATAGGACAATAGTTAGGACGTCCTTGCTAGAGATTAGGACGGATATACCTATTAGGAATATTGATGCTCCAATCACGACCGCTACCTTCCTTCCCAGCCTATCAGCTAAGTAACCAGCCAGCAAGTCAGCGATCCCTTTGAACATTCCGAAGGATAGTATAGGCAGGAGTACCACGAAGAGATAGGTATATGTGTGTTGAACGAATCCACTTGTGTAGAGAGGGAGTACTGTCCTCTGAACTCCCATGCCCGTGCCTATGGAGAGCACTGTAACTATTGCTGAAACCATTACCCTCCTTACTTTCTCATTCATCTAGGACAGATTCCTTAACCGACTAATTAAGTTAAAGTTCTCGGGCCTATATTGTGTGATGCGTCAATTTCGGATATCCATCACCTGTCATTTATTGTTAAGGACCACTGAGAGGATGTAAGGATGTTCTATAGGTGAGATAGTTTATTTAAGCCTCTGGCTCTCCAGCTCTTCACTAATTTAGAGTCACCTTACACACTGGAAGGGGAGATATCTCTCCTTAACATTCTTTAGCCTCCTAAAGTCTCTCTTCATGCTAAGTATATCTCTACTCTCAGCCTCCACTATACCTATATCAATGCAGACATCCCCGCTATGGTAATGAGTTCTAGTCTTCACACACTCCCCGTAGCTTTCAAAGACTTGAGAGACTATATGAGTGTCTTTACCACTCGATATCACTATAAGGACTCCTCTACACTTATGTGGATTTAGGAGGTGGGTTCTGTCCTCTATAGAGTCAGCTAGCATCTGCTCTATGACCTTAGACCTGTCTATCATGAGTATTGAAGCTAGTTTATCTATCTTCTCGACCATATCGCTAGGAAGAGATA
>JAGGTZ010000044.1 GCA_021158805.1 Thermoproteota archaeon
GCTATATCCTACGAGAGGATCTAGTCTCCTCGTTAACGTTAGCATGTGACATGTAAGATCGCCGCTACATTCTTTTTCTCGTCTTTCAATTTATTATAGGTCTCTATAGCCTTAGGTGTCTTCTCAATGATGAGTTTGACTCCTAGTTCCTCTGCGGCTTCTTCTACTCCGGCAAGGGGGAGTGATCCATACTGGCCAGTTCCTATTATTACGACTTCCGGCTTATACTCCCCGAAGTAACTGCGTAGCTCCTCCCCGGTTAGAGGTGTGTGCCCATATCTTTCCCTTAAATGATAAGAGAACTCCTTTCTCCTAAGAAGGACCTTATCAGTTATTACCACATCATGATCATATCGCGTACCATTCACTACGATATATCCGAAACCCGTCCCATCGATCCTCATAATTAGATCAAGAAGTGAGGTATTAATTTCCCTTACTCTCACTTTAATCCCTATATAGGTCCTGAGCTCATCCAATAGAGGTATTTAGCGTATGTACCCTCTGAGAATTGCTTCAGCAAGTAACTGATCAGCCACTACGTAACGACCATCTACCTTGGCTACAAACCCATAATCTACGAGCTCACTGAGGTAATTCGATATCTGTTTATCGCTTATACTCATTCCCAGGGCAATCCTCAGCCCCCTCTTTACATCCACCCATCTCGAAGGTCTTACAAGGATTTTCAGCACTTCGATGTATCTCCTCCTTGCTATCTGTCTCATAGAGAGGAAGTTCTCAAACTCCCCCGCAGCTAACCTAGCACCTTCATCTAGAGTCCTTTCAATAGCCTGAGAATGGCTCATCCTCATCCTATAATACCCATAGTAGGTAAGCCACCCTATAATACCATCGATCTTACTAATGACGTCTGAGATCTCATCATCTGGCACCTTCAGTCCAACTTGCCTAAATCCCTTCGATAGGAAGTCTCTTGCTTTCTCCTCCGACAGCCTATCTATGACTATTTCAGCATAAGCCCTACCAAAGAGAGGAGTCTCTGAATCCTTTTTCCCGAGTAATTTATCCAGTAACCCAACCTCTGAACCAGCTAATACCAGCTTCAGTCCATTGTGGTAATCATATATATGAGCTAGGAGCTTGTCAAAACCCCTGATGAACCTGAGTCTTTGAGCTTCATCTAGGGCTATTATCACCCTAAATTTCTCATCGCGGGCCCACTTATCCAACTCATCTAAGACCTCCCTCACCACGAACAACCTCTTCTCAGTAAGTTCTACCTTGAAACCAGCTATCTCTATACCCTTTATCCTTGAAAGCAGTCTTTCAATCCTCTTGTTCCTTTCCAAAAGCTCTGATAATGCGTCAGCGAAGTAGCTGTAGAACTCCTCGGGGGTTAAGGGACCCCCAGCCCTCAAATCCATCAATAGGTAGGGCATCTTGGTCTCAGATAGTGCCACCTTTAGGAGCGACGACTTTCCAACCCTTCTAATTCCCTTAATAACTATCATCCTAGTCAAGGGGTCTTCTAACTCGTGTACAAGCATTTCTAGCTCTCTTTCCATGTCGTAGAAGTCCTCCCTACGCTCTTTCACCCCTAGAGAGAAGTACATTAATTACACCCCGTGATAGTTACTTACACCCCATCCTATTAATCTATTAATGGATTTCACAGGATTAAGAAAGATGAGAGCGTCACTTTTTCGGCTTCATCAGTTCATCATAGTATGGTAAGATATAAAAATGTCAAATTATTTTCTTTAATAAGTCCTTAACCTCCAAGCCTCCTAACACGGATTCAAGTACCCTTGGTGGGTAGTCTCCTAAGCCTACCACAACGGCCTTACTCTTGGGCCATATCACATCGGACTCTAGCGCTATTTCGTAATGGATCAGGTAATCACTAGGTAGGCGTTGATCTACCGAGGTTTCCTCCCCAGGAAATAGGACCTTGCCTATGTTCACTTCATTATCGCCTGCAATTACCTTCTCCACCTTAATGGGCTTACCCCAAATGTTCTTTATCCTAGTAGCGTTACTTTCCTCGATTACCTCTAGGTGAGTCCCTAGATTTACTCTTCTTCCGAATATCTCAACTATTGGTTTTGCTGAGACTATGGAGCCATTAGACACCTTAGCTAGAATCTGAAGTCTGTAATCAACATCTAACACGTAGAGATACTTGTCTGAATACTCTCCAAGCACACCTTGGTATAACTTCCTCTCTCCCTCCACATCGTCTACCCTCACCGTGACGAGACGTCCGATACTATTCTCTAGCAATGGATCGTAAGATTGCACTATGGCAGCACCTATAGTTTTCTCTTCTGCCTCCTTCAGGGTCTTCTGGAGGTCCTTTGGCAAGCCTCCTACTAGGACACTAGTAGAGGAGGAGACTGCTGCCGTCAGTTTATCCTTGACATAGTTGAGCGAGTTATGAATTTTCCTCTTCGTCCTCTTGAGGAAAGGTTTACTGTAGAGGCTGGTGAGGGTCTTCCATCTTTCTTTCTTCTCTTCATCGTCCATGAAGTCGACGAAACTTATTATCATCCAGAGGTTCCCTAACTCATCGGGATATACCTTTCTGGAAACAAGGCTGGGAGGTGCCCAGGAATTTATCCTTATATCCTCTAGGGAGAGTTCCTGATCCATAAGGCCATTCTTTTTAAGATAGTCCAGGAGTATCTTGGCCTTTTCTAAGAACTTTTCATTACCTGTCTCTTGGTAATTCTCAATAAGGAAAGCTATCAGCGATTCCGGATTTTCAATATTCTCGTCAACGTAAAACACCTCGAAGCCGCC
>JAGGTZ010000179.1 GCA_021158805.1 Thermoproteota archaeon
CCTCATTAAGGATAACCTCCCTTAGCTTCGATATCCTGACTTTAGACCTCATTAGGAGGGAGTTTGCTCTCTCAACGATTAATGGGAGTAACTCCTTTTTAACTACAAGTCTTCCTTCGAGTTTGAGTGGCATTTCCATCCTCTCAGTACCTAACGCCTCTATAACAACCCCATCCCTAGATATGGAGATTATGCCTGCTCTTTTGAACCCAGACTCCTTGAGCAAGCCTAGAACATGATAGGCCGCCCTTAAGCTGCATGTGTTTATATGAAGTATGGGGGGAAGCACCGCGAACCATAGATTAAGACCTTCCTCCAATATCGGTTCTAGCTGCGAATATCCAATCGAATTATGCCACTTAACTAAAGTTCTGAGTCCGAATTTATCCCCCGGCTCCCTTGCCTCATAGATCTGTATTCTTCCAGAGCAGGAACTTGTAGTAAATGCGTATTCCAGCGAGTTAATGGCATCTAATAGCTCTAAAATGTCTTGGTCTACTCTTCCCTCTCTCCTGTGTTCTTCTAACCTCTTTAGCGAAAATTCTCTGTTTTTTAGCCATGCTGTAATGTCCACTTGCAATGCTGAATTCCTCCTATGTTCCCTCTGTCTAACTACATTTTAGCTTATTCCATATGGGCTTAAGGAGTGTTACTTGAAAGACTGAGTGAACTCCGTCTGTGTGTATCCTCAGATAGTCTCTTCCACTTCGCTTAAATCTCTTCTAATTAAATACTCTATAATCCAGCCGCGGCTAGATCTATTGCTGCCTTTATTTGCCTCTTAAGCTGCTCTGGTAGGCCCTCAACCTTGACCTCCATGAATCCCCTCACCAACATACTAGTTGCTTCTTCCTCCGAGAAACCCTTCGTCATTAGGTAATATATCTGCTCCTCACTAAGTTTTCCCACAGCAGCCTCATGGGATAGCTGTACTTCATCTATTTTAGCATCGAGTGATGGCAGGGTGAGTATCCTCGACTCCTTAGATAAGAGAAGGCCGTCACACTCTATATGGCCCTTAGAATTAGAGGCTTCAGCTGATATTAACGATCTTGCTGTTACTTGAGCTCTGTCCTTCGTTACCACTCTTGAAACGATCTCAGCTGAGGTGTTAGCTGCTCTCATGTATACGGTCCCACCTACATCCATGATTGAGCTACCCTTAGAGACTATGACTGATGAGAGGTATGCCTTGGCCCCCTCTCCCTCCAAGTAGACCTTAGGATCGGTCTGTAGACTAGCTGTTGGTGTTAGATTTATATAGTGGCTTATATACTGGCCACCCTCCTCCACTATCACGGCAGTCCTGGGTCTAACATGTGTTGACTCCTCCCACTGATGTATCATAGTGTAAGTGAGCTTCCCTCCCTTCTTAATATAGAACTCAGAGATACCTGCATGGAGACCGGGCATTTCCATCATTGTGAGACATCCTGTAACCACGTGCAGCTCAGCTCCTTCGTTCACAATGATGATGTTATGAGGTGCCTGTATGCTCCTCGGTGTGGACATAAGCAAGCAGGCCTGAACGGGCTTACTTACCTTAGCTCCCTCTTCAGCTATTATCACATATCCCTGATGGTTACCAAATAGTTCAGCTGCAGCTGTGTACTTATCTGCATCGACCTGAACGGCCTTCCAGAAGTACTCATCAACTAAATTCTCCTTTAGTGCTCCTCTCAGGGTGTAAAGCCTTACACCCTCAACTCCAGTCTTCAGTTCTACTGGCTCCTCATCTATTTGTATATAAGTGCTTGTATCCGCTTTACTTGGATCAATTCCTAGGCTTGCAAGCATGTGAGAACTCTGCCTTAAAATTTCTTGAAAGGACCTGGGCCTCTTCGGTGGAGGAAACTTCCTCACATCCAAGTCTGGACCATACTTGGCCGGCTTACTTAGGGCCTTCTCAGCCCTCCTCCTATACTCCTCTAGGTCCATCCTTAACACCTGACACTATACAGCTGACGCATCCCCCGAATCCGTATCTCTCTATATCCCTCAAGATAGCCTGAGGATGACCGAAGCACTTTACTTCTCCATTTAGGACTATGAAAGCTCTATTAACGGAGGGGATGTACTTCAGGATGTCCCCAGTATGAGTTACTATGATACCAGCATTCCTCTCGAAGGCCCTATCGTTATCCTCAATCAGCATCTCATTTATTGCCTTTCCAAGGATGGGAAGGCTCTCGATATCGACACCAGAATCAGGCTCATCAAGGAGAGAGAGCTTAGGCCTCTGGGCTGCAAGCAAGAGTATTTCGGCTCTTTTCATCTCTCCACCACTGAAACCATCGTGGAGATCCCTCTTAAGGAGTTTTTCAGCTCCAAGCATATTAGCAAGTTCTAGTACCTCATTTAGATTGGTATTATATTGTTTTGAAACCATCTTCAGGAGATCTATCAGCTTTATCCCTCTGATCTTGGGTGGGATCTGCATAGCAATTCCTATACCCATCCTAGCCCGTTCATCTGCTGTTGCATGAGTGATATCCCTCCTTCTGAATAAGATTCGACCCTTTACGACTTTGTACTTAGGATTACCCATTATGGTGTGCATAAGGGAGGATTTACCGGATCCATTGGGTCCCAGGAGAGCGACTATTTCTCCCTCTCCTACTTCTAGGTTAACTCCCTTCAGCACGGTTCTACCATTGACCTCAACCCAAAGGTCCTCGACTTTTAGCATGCTCACAAGAAGTCGGGCTGAATGAGAATAAAAATCTTAGACAATTCAAGTGA
>JAGGTZ010000106.1 GCA_021158805.1 Thermoproteota archaeon
ATCTGTGCTAGCACTAACTAACCCCTAAATGGAGAGCAGGAGAAACACGACCTGTGGTAGCAACGCTAAGGATAGTAGATATCTATACATCGCACCGAACTTCATTAGCAGAGTTAATCCCATCATTAGCTCCTCACCCATGAACTTAACCTCCTTTCTCCCCCTCAGATACTTAGGTTCTTTGACATCGACCTGATTTTCTAGAGAGTTCCTAATCAATTCGGAGATGTAGCTAGCATACTGCCTTATACACTCCTCATCATCGCCGCACTCAACCCCAACTGGATTGAATGTAATCTTCGTAGAGAGGACCTCGTGCGTATCGGTTGTTGCGATCACGACAGTTGTTTCCTTAGGAGCCTGTCTAACGATCTCATCTCTCAGGGAAGGTAACATATTGTTACCATCTATAGAGACGTAGGAAATGGACCAATTGTCAGTAGAGATGCTTAGGACCCTTATTCCCCCAGCTCCTAGACTTGGCCAGTTGGTATGTCCATAGGAATATCCTACTCTTACTAGATTCTGGCATTTTCCGGCTAAAGCCTCCTTTCCCAATTCTACTAACGAATTCACAAGCTCCTTACCTATTTCCGTACTAGGGAGTGCTATCTGGTAGTGATCCCTCTCTATGGAATCATGTCTATCGATCACAGATACTGGAGAACCTAACTTATCCTCGACCAGCTCTTCTATTTTATGGGGGATATCCTCAAAGCTTCCTAAAGGTCTTCCAGATACAGTAAAGAGGATGGTCTCACCAATTCTCTGTGCAGTTATCTCAAAGCTTCCTGTACTTCTGTGGATGGGTTCTCCAATGCAACAAGGTTTCGTTCTTGTGATTTCTCTGGAGATGTGATCTATAAATTCCCTCAAATAACGTCTTGATGCTAAATTTCTCTCATGAGAGCATCCTCTTCTCAAGAATAAGGGGTATAACCCCATAGACTCTAAATTATGTAGGATCTCTGCAGGGGCGTTAAAACTTCCTATCTTGAAAGGCCCGGGATGAAGATCTGCTGTTATTAGGATATATCTTCCTAGCTGTAAGATGTCATATGATATCACACCTTCTATACCTCTTTCTTCCATAGATTCCTCTAAGCGGCTTTCCTTACTTTCAAGAGCTAGCTCAGCTAGGGCTTTCACACTATCAAAACCCTTCAGCCCTATAATTGGATATGAGAGCTTTTCTATGACTTTGCTCACCAAATAAGCCGAAATAATTCCTGTTAGCGAGGAAACTATTGAGAACATCATGAATCTACCGCTAAAAAGAACTATCAATGATGCAGTTACTAGAGGATTAATCTCAGACCTCAAATCATCTCCAAGTGACCAAGATATCAGGGAATTCAGAAGAACGGATGTATAGGAAAATGATATGTATGGCACTTCTAATGGCTCTAAAAAAGATCCAAGGGCTAATGGGAGTAGTATAAAGAAGCACGCCCACAAGGTCCTTCTTATCGTAAGATACGGGGCACTCCTCCAAAGAAGGAGAAAGTTCGTTACTGTGAGAAAGGCAGTAACCTCTAGATAACTTACAACCTTATATCCTATTTTCCATGATTCCATCCAGATTATAGGCAATAAGATGGCTAA
Organism: Thermoproteota archaeon; assembly: GCA_021158805.1. Lineage (GTDB taxonomy): Archaea > Korarchaeota > Korarchaeia > Korarchaeales > Korarchaeaceae > Korarchaeum. The sequence continues at coordinate 1,606 of JAGGTZ010000106.1, forward strand.
GATTATGGAAGATAGAGCGGCGTAGATCCCAGGAAGTGTAAAGAGTTCTTTAGTACTCTCGGTAGCAACACATAATGCATTATTATACCGCACTTCTATAACACCTCTCACCATAAAATGCAAACTTTTTATTTCTTGACCTGCCAAATCGAAATAAGGAGTCAGTAATATGACTCCATGATGGGACGGCACTGTGGGGTGTTATCCTATGCCTAGAGTAAAAGGAATTACCGCGAAAGAGATCGAGATACTGAGGAAACTGGTGGAGAATGGGAGAGTAACTTACACCCAAATAGCTAGAGAACTGGGTATGAGCCCTGCCGGTGTGATGAAGAAAGTGCGAAAGCTGGAAGAGCTTGGTATAATAAAGGGATACACGGCACTTGTTGAGCACGCTAAACTCGGCAAGGGAAACAAATATATAATTCTCCTTGAGACAGAGCCCGGCAAGCATACAGATGTCGCAAGAAAAGTAGTAGAACTCCTAGGTAACTCTGTATTAGAGGTCCATGAAATCACAGGACAATACGATGTTGTGCTCAAGGTGATAGCTGGAAACCAATCTGAACTTAATAACATACTGAGGAAAATACAGAGTATACCCGGACTAAGAGACACAAACACATCTCTCGTACTCGATACTGTTAAGGAGAGACCGTCAGTCGTACCCGACGAGATCCCCGGGATCACTACTAAGAAGAAGTCATAATTCTACCCAGTTTCCTCCTAGAGGTTGCGCGTCCAATCCCCATTTTTTTAGCCAATTAGCTAATTCTCTCCTGAAACCGTAGACCGTAAATATCTTAGTGGGACTAGAGCTCACTGCTATATTCACTAGGCCATCAAAATCAGCGTGGGCGCTAAGGGGGAAGTCTCCTCTCCTCTTGGAGAATAAAGCCCAACCAGTCACTCTTGCCTTATCCTCTCCCACGGCCCTATGTGTAACTAAAACATGTGGACCATCACTATGTTTAGTGAACTTCAGGTTGAACCTCTCCTTGAACGCCTCGCTGACCTTGGCTACTGGCTCAGAGACAACTACCTCTAGATTGGTATATCTGTTAAGGAGAGCAATTATTTCTTGGGATTTACCCACCAAGTATGCTTCTATAACGGGGGATCTTCCACTGGAGACCTCTTCTATGGCCCACTTAGCTATATGAATTCTAATTTTCTGAGGATCGGGAAAACGGTATTTAGGATTCCCATATGTGGATTCTAGTATCAGGACATCCACCTCAGGGACCCTAGCTGGGCTCTCCACAGTAAGTCCTCCGTAGGGGTTGATGTCTCCAGTATAGAATAGAGATACATCATCACAAACTATTAGGAAGCCAGAGGATCCAAATATGTGCCCGGCGGGATATGGGTATACATCAAATGTACCCAAGCTTGTTCTCTCGCCGTAATGCACTATCTCTACATTGTCAGCACCATATCTAGACCTTAAAATAGAGGCAGTTCCCTCCGTGGCATAGATTTTCCCTCTAGGGTTCTTTATATCTCTTGGTACGTGATCAGAATGGGCATGTGAAATCAAAGAAGGTATATCCACTTGAGTTTTAATGGGATCAAGCAAAATTCTCTTCCCGCAATCTAGTTCTATCCCATTTCCAAGTCTTATCCTCATCCACCTCACAGACCACTACAAATTTATTAGTATAGGTCGTATCATCAGGGGAGCATTATGCCAAAGAAGAGGGACAAGAGCTTCATGCCCATGTCCGTTGCTGGTATACTAACATTCAGTACAGAGGAGGCTGGTGGACTTAAAGTCCCTAAATGGTTCCCCGTATTCCTCTCAGTGATGACTGGAATCGCGGTAATAGCCCTACACCTCTTGTAAGGTAATGCCAATGAGGATCTCTGAGGCACAAAAACTGATTAGGGAGATATACGGGGAGAGAGATAGGAAAAGAGGTATTGTCAAGACAGCTCTGCATTTAGGGGAAGAACTAGGAGAGCTGTTCCATGCACTCAGGACTAATAATGTAGATAACTTAAGAGAAGAGTTTGCTGATGTGCTGGCCTGGCTCTTAAGCTTATCAGATCTTATTTCAGTTGATTTGGAGGATGCCTTCATTACTAGATATGGTGAAGGCTGTCCTAAGTGTAGGTCAATTCCTTGTAAATGTCCAGAGGTGTGAACATGAAATTCCTCCATATAAGCCCTGAAGAAGCCCTGATATCCGCAAAGGACCTTGCAGATAAGATAAGAGCCTCAGGTTTTCAACCGGATACCATAGTAGCAATTCTCCGAGGAGGAGTGGTCATAGCTAGGTTACTCAGCGATTTTTTAGATGTGAGAGACATAAGGAGCATAAGGGTCATCCACTACGATGCACTCGAGGTAAAGGAACGCGCTGTAGTCGTTGAGCCACTTCCCACTAGGGTGGATGGGAAAAAGGTCCTAATAGTGGATGATGTAGCTGATACTGGTGAGAGCCTAATAGTTGCTAAGGAACATATACTTGAGAGAGGGGCTTCTGAAGTGAAGGTAGCAACTATGCACTACAAACCTTGGAGTAAAATAGAGCCGGATTTCTACTATGAGAAAACAGATGCATGGGTAATATACTTCTGGGAATACGCTGAAACTGTAAGGTACTTCTTCAAAAAGTTCCCAGAGGAAGGTAAGACGCATGAAGATATTGTCGATACGCTTAAGGAAGTAGGGGTTCCTGAGGAAGTCATAAGGTGGGTCATCGAAAATGAAGGGTATATATGATAAAGTAATAGACTTAGCAACGAGGAGGGGGTTCTTCTGGCCCTCATCTAGAGACATATATGCGGGAGCCCCCGCAGGTTTCTATGTATATGGACCACTAGGCCTTAGAATGAAGGAGAAAATAATATCCTTATGGAGAAGGAAGATAATAATCCCAGAGGGAGTCCATGAGATAGAAACACCCAATGTACTACCATTAAAGGTATTTGAAGCTTCAGGACACCTAGAACACTTCTTTGATAAGCTAGTAGAATGCAGGAGATGCCACTCTAGATATAGGGTAGATAAGCTAATAGAAGAGGCATTAGGAATTACTGAGAACCTAGAGGGATTGTCTGACGATAATCTCCTTAAGCTAATCTACGATAACGAGATAAAGTGCCCCAAGTGCGGTGCACTAAACTGGACCGATATCAAGAAGTTCAATCTGATGTTCACTATATCAGTAGGAGCGGAAACGGATGAACCTAATGCTGCGCTGAGACCTGAGACAACGCAGGGCAGTGTAGTAGAGTTTAGGAAGTCGTTCATGGTTATGAGAGGTAAACTCCCCTTCGCTCTCGCTCAGGTTGGGAGAGTGTTTAGGAATGAGATCTCACCTAGAAGGGCACTGATAAGGATGAGAGAGTTCCAACAACTGGAGGTTCATATATTCTTTGACCCAGAGGATCCAGA
>JAGGTZ010000093.1 GCA_021158805.1 Thermoproteota archaeon
GAGTAGTAACCTTTCTCACTCTTAAGAAACTCGATGCCGCTATTATACGATGGATTGACTGCTGGCCCTCCTAGGATAATCTGATTGGTTCCTTTAGCAGAACCAAAAGATTTGAACAAGGAAGATAGGTCAGCGTTCATCTCAATGTCCGTCTTGGGCCCAACTACCTCTAGGTCCTTCGATGTAGTCCCATCCTTCGAGAAGAATATCCAGCCCTTGTCAGGGATTCTGTCCATAACTCTAGTTATTACCGTGGCTGAGAGATCGAACTCTCTCCCTCTTTTAACTATCTCCGACCTGACGGGCCCTAGATATATGTAAGATTCAAACACATCACCAACAGCCACTCCTTCCCTTCTAAGAGAAGGATTTAATAAGTATAATGTACTTTGGGTGGCTCTTTGCCAGCGCCTTCCTGTAATCGAGCATATATAACTATAGGACCTCTGTAGCTCTGGCCCATTGGTGGTATTGAGGTCCGCATCTATTTTTATGAGGAAGTACCTCTCTATACGAGCTCCATAGCCTGTCATTCTACATGATATGGGTTCGACAGGTACTACGGCAAAATATAATCTATAGAAGTCATCCTTAGCGTAGAGAGCCCTATAGTCGGCAGGGCTTGGTGCATCCCCTACGGGGTCTACTATTACCGGTACCTTATATTCCGTTACTTTACCATCTATTGTAGCTTTTCCCTCTTCCTGTAGTTTGTACCTCACCCACTCGAATTCGTCAGCTTGAGCTATCCACATAAAGGCCTTAAAGCCAAACTTATCAGATAGGCCGGCCCTAGATAGATTCGGTGTAGTTACAACTATATTACCATCGGTACTGATGTTAGCGCTGCATCTGAGGGCAGTCCTCACATCCCATTGATTTCTAAAGCTGTCAAACCTATTCATAATACAGGCATTCTCAGTGGGGGAGATAACGAAGGAGATCCTGAAATCTGCTCCCTTTAGATCCCCTTCTTTGACACCCTCACCCTCTCGTAGCCTGTCTAGGTAGATATTGCCGATGATAGAGGAATTACTCAGTAATCTTCCATATGTCTTGAAGGCGAAGGAGAGATTGCCTGAGGATGTTATCTCAACATATTTCACATCCATATACTGAAGGTCAGGAGCTTCCATGGGATCATACCATATTTTTGAGTTAGCTCCCCTCACTACGACGAACGGAGTTAACAGCAATGCTAATAGCGCTATTAGCCATGGAAACCTCGTTGTGATCACCTCCTCATTTCAGCCTGAGAGGTAGAAAAACTTTAACGAGGACGACGCTAATAACTTTCAGTTGAATGCTAAAAATTTAGGCTAGTAGGAGGACTTAGAATGAAGAGGATAGCTGAGCTGGTGAAGGATATCAATTTAGATGAGGCTATCTACCTAACTTCCGTAGGTGTCATCTCCTATTACATATTCAGGGATGGTATCCTAGTTGTATCCGAGGTAAAGGAGTCACATGACACCCTTCCCTATCTAAATTCTAGAACTAAGATAATTCCCTTCGAAGAGATGCCCCCTTTCTTAGAGGGAATTGTAAGGAGAGTGATATTAAATGAGAATTGCTAGGGAGCATCTACTACTGGCTTTATTTGTGCTTCCTTTGTCCCTCTATCTCTATGCTTACTCTAGGACTCCCCTACTGCCTAGGATAGATCCCCCCTACTATGCAGGCCAACTCATTTGGATAGCTAAGTATGGAACCCTTAGACATCCAGATCCACCTTTGACCTTCTACCTACTTTTACCGTTCTATTGGCTAACTGGAGATTGTATAGCTGCTGTTAAAGTAGGTACATCTTTCTTAATTTCTCTCGCATACATTCCAGCATATCTCTTCATTAAAGAAGTTGAAGGTGACGAGATCTCGGCTGCCATAGGTGCATTATCCTTCTCCTTCTCTGAGTACATAGTCAGAATGGTTACGGATTTCATTAAAAATGGCGTAGGGGTCATCTGGGTTTTCTCTTGGTTGCTCTTCGCTTATAAGTACCATAAGAGTAGCCGTAAGATATACCTAATCGGTGCAATATTGTCGACAGTCTTGGCAATGTTTACTCATATTCTGGATTTCGGGTTCATAATTGCTCTCTCTCTACTAAATATGTTGATTAGAAGGTTCGATAGGAAATCCATCTATTTAGCCTCAATTAGTGTAATCTTACTATTTGTAGCATTTCTACAACCTTGGATTGTAGGAGGAGATGTGTTTAAGGGAATTGCTTTTGCAGAGGAAGTAGCTGAGGGAGAAACTAAGGTCAGGCCATATAGGCTCGTAGATTTCCTGCCATACTCAGTATCCATATTCCTCATACTCACTTGGTTCCTCGGAGGGAATTCTCTGTATTTAGCCTTAGGTATACTAGCGCTCCTCATGAACATGCCTCTCTACGGAGGGGAGTGGCTAATGAGATTTGTAAACATGACCTGCATTCCCTTGGCGGTAGCTGTTGGTCATGGAATATCTAAGTTGGGAAAGAAAGGTCTCCTAATATCCCTGCTGCTGGTCACAATGATAGGGTCTTCTGGCTTCGAGATGGCCACCTCTTCGAGATCTACTATAGATCTCCAAACATACAATGAGATGAAGAATATACTGACTACTTTGGACGGAAAATTCTTCATTCCAGATGTCAGGTTAAGGTACTGGGCAGAAACTATTAGCTTAGACGTTACCTCTAACCCCCGCGAGGCAGATCTTATCTTAGAGTGTACCTTGCCAGGATCAAGGCCCGCTAGGGCTATACCGTTCATACCTCCCAATGTAAAACCGGTCATCGAGGGAGGATCGTGCAAGGTATTTAGGATTAAGGCTAAGCCTTAATTCATTTACGCTTAAACTAAAAATTAAATTAGATCGTGCTACTGAGGTCAAGATTGACATGTTCAACAAGGAGGACCTCTACTTCCCTGCTGCAGTCGCTATACTATCCATCCCTCTTCTACTAATACTCCAGATGGGCATCTTGAATGTAGTGCTATACATCGTGCCAGTGCTAGCATCTCTCATCCTGATTATTAGATGGAGCCATGACCTAGAGATACCTATCTTCCAGATATTGGGAATTGTTACCATAGTGTTATCGATTGCCGGATTTGTGGGACTATTAAGAGGGCTTTTAGGAGCGGTGCTTTCCATCCTGATAATATTACTATCCGGATTAGGATTTGCTAGCTACCTTGAAGGGAGCTTCTCAGAGAAACTAGCCCTATCGTCGGTCATGGGTGGGCTTTTCACCACAATTCTGGTTTTCGTCGCAATGCTAGTTAATGATAAGTTTCCCATAAAGCTGATAACAGTGATAGGAGCTATTTCCGGCATACTAACGATCTATAAACATAGGAGAAATAAATATAAAGTGAGGATAGATCGATATTTCCTCTCTCTACTACTCTTAGTTTTCTTCTATCTAATAGAGCTATTTGCCGTTTTTCCAGGGTTTTTCAGACTAACTACAAGCGACATTGTATACCACCAGCGTCACGCTCAAATGCTCGTGATAGCACCACGTTTCTACGAGACCTGGGCTTATATAGGATATCACGCCATACTGGGGACTGCGTTCATCATAGCCAATCCTACATCCGCTGAATTGATGTATTCCAGCATCCTGATAAACCTCTTTACCCTAGTGTACCTATTTGTGGCGTTCTCCAGGCTAGAGAGACGTACAGAGGCCCTGACAGTCTGGGGCCTTTTTTCGGGCTTTGCATGGATAGCGATCCTGAAATATGGTGTTGATGTGAGAGGTCTTGGGCTAGCTTCATTAAACTCTTACAAATCACTGATATGGAGCAATCCCTTACTACTTTGGGGACTTCCGCTAACCTTGGCTATTGGTCTCTTAGCATTCCTCCTTTATCAAGACATATATTTCGCCGAATCTAGGAATAAACTTATATATATCTGTTTGACCTTCTCCTTGCTCTTCCTAGTTCATGTAGTCGAGGGAGCTCTGTTTATAGCTTATCTACTGGCTTCTACTATGTTCTTGAATTCTAAAAAGTATTCCTCGTTAGGCGTAATTGCGTCAGAACTCGGTTTACTGTTAATATATTTTCTATCATCAGCTAAAGGGTATGAATCTGGAAGGGCTGTCCTCCTTCTACAGATAGGAATTGTTGCTGCTGGAGTATCACTTCTCATCTCCCTTAAGAGGGGTGTGGTTGGCAGGTTCTCAAACTCTATCGCATCTTTCCTAGGAAAGAGATCGAAATACATCTCCTATTCGCTACTATCTCTCTATCTAGCTGGAATTCTCGTATGGTACGTCCATCTAGGTGAGTTAGATATACAGAAAATCTATAATCTAGGTCAAGTACCTTGGTTCTTCTACCCAGTCCTCCTAGGGATTGGTGGGGCTCTAGCCATATTATCTCTGAGGATAGGTTTCTCGAAGGAGTTAGCACTATTTATCCTAGTATCACTCATAATGGGACGATTTATTACATATTACAAACTATTCGTAGATCCCGGGCTTAATTACTGGGAATTTAGATTTCCCATCTATGCTATGATAGGTGTAGCTGCTCTATCTTCAGTTTTGTTGGGCAAACTGATCAGCAACTTAGGGAAGGAGAAGAAGTACGCAATCTTACTGGCTTCGATAGTTTTAATGGGATACTACTCCATGGCTTTAAGCGTCCAGAGATGGAATCACATAAATACCTACAACATCGGAACCGTCAACCAGATAGATTATGACTTCGCAAGTAGTGTAAGGTTCTTCAGTAACAATCCGAACGTTCCGGCTTTAGTGCTGACATCATATTCACTTGCCACAGCTGCTCTAGCGGCACCACGTATAACGATAAAGGAAATACCATCTTGGGTCTCTAGCTACCCAGAGGTAGCCCTACTGTTTTTAAAGCCCCTCTCGACTAGTGATAGAGTGGCTGTTCTAACGACCGGAGCGGATCTATTCTATCTAAGTTCTGTAAATGCTTCTGATAGCTATCTACTCAAGTACATGGGATCCATCCGCAAGGTCCCCTCTCTAAAGGTGGTTGAGTTATCAAATCCGCCTCTACCAGATGCTGATCTTGCGGTAGTATTTCCTTCTGATATTTACCTCCGAAAGAAAGCTTTAATTGCGTATGAGCTAATAAGAGGAGAACTTCCACCTCATACGACATATCTAAGCGATGATCCTGCTGTACCCAGCGGGATATACATAGGGGCCGATAATGGAACTGTCTACATAGATGAAGATATTCCTGAAAGTCCGTATGATCTTAGGTGGCTTTATCTCAGCGGTAACTTCACAGAAGGGCTAAGATTGGGTAAAGGAAGGCATTTCGCCATTACTTCCTACGAGTTAGATGAAGGGGTTGTAAATCTGAGCCTATGTGGGTATCCTGAGGGATGGGTAAGCATAATCTTCTCCTTTAAGAACCTAAAGAACTACAACTTAGTACAGCTCTTATTAGATAAGGGAGTTGTGGTACCTAGGATGGTAGTAAATGGAAATGTCTCCACTGGGAATCCGTCAAAGGTTCCAATTGGTGGACAGGAATGCACCTATTTCTCCATCAGCTTAGTGAACGGTACTGTAATTGCAACGGTTAACGGAAAGGATGTTCCGGTTGGAGTATCAAAGTCCCTTGGGGTGATAGGATTTGAGGCTCAGGGATTCAAAGGCATAATTAAAGGCCACGTCCATGGGAAGCATACCCTACAATGGAAAGTACCGGCAGGATCCACTCTAATAAATGTAGTTGGGGGTGAGGGGATAGATCTATCCAAACTAGTTAGAATTGGAGAGCAGGACATGGATAAAGCCAAGATGCAATACAGTGCAATGAAACCCCTGCTTCCCTCTTTAGGGCCTTCGCCAACTAGAATTGTAAAGCCCGTGTATGCCGCGTTGAAGATGAGGGCAAACGGCACTATATACATTACTGGTAGGCCCGTTTGGTATGAAGTGAATGGGACCAAGCGTTATCTAAACGAGTCTTCTATCAATATAGAAGCTCAGAAGTTATCGTTTTTCGAAGGACATGGGTTCTACATCACGTTATATCTTGAGGGGGTCAAGAAACCATCCTGGGGAATTAATAAGGGACTATTTACGTTCAGAACGCCCATAAAGATCCAAGTAGAGGGAGAACTACTATTAGAGGAGGGACATCCCTTTAAAGCTCACGTTAGAGCTGCAGAAACCATCAAGACTAGGAAGGCTACTCTTTCCGTGATAGCTGCAGATAAAGCCATTCTATTCGGTAAGTTAAATTATGAAGAAGTGAAGATAGAGAAAAGAGGGAGCTATGAGTACTTTAATGAGCTTGCCTACTGGCCTGAAACGCTAGCATCAATAGTATTCTTCCTCTCCATAATACTCGTAATCGACAGACATTACTCTAAAGGATATAGGGCACCTAGGAAGCCGAGAAGGAAAAAGAAAGGCAAGTCATCTAAGTAGCTCCGATTCATATTTCTTCAGGTAATCTACTGCCTCTTTAACATCGCTGAATCTTTGAGCTACCTGCTCCACCTCTTCCTTAGTGATCTTCTTCTCTCCCTTTGTCCTGGCTCTTACACCAGCTATTCCCAGAATCTGTACAGAGTATCTCAGGGATTTCTCAGCTCCTAACTTCTTTAGGAGTTCTAAGGCCCCTTCTTCTATCTCAACCCCCTCCTCCCTAGCTCTAATCTTGAGAATCTCACCTATCTCCTCCTCACTGTACTTCTCCGTAGTTATTATTACCAATCTATCTAGTAAGTCGAGAGGCATGCCGAACGGAGCCTCTATATCGGTCCCTCTTATCTTCGTCACTCCCCTATTTGTGGCCATGACTATTATCGGGACCAACTCGCTCTCCATAGCTCTACTAATGAAGCTTAATGCCTCTATGTCCATCAGGTGGGCATCGTCTATGAACATAACGCCAGGTATTATCTCAGCTCTTCCCTCTTCGACCCACTCTTTGACCTGCTGGTCCACCGCGACCCTTACTTCAGGATCTATCTCCTTCGACTCTACTCCTAAGAGTAATGAAAATAGCCCTCCCCCTCTTCTCTTAGCTATCATCCTATCCAAGTCATCCAATGTTAAAATGTAGACGAACTCCTTCTCTTTTAATACAGGCCCATTGGGTCTTGGAACCACCTGCTCAGCCTCTAAATCGAAGGTAAATGCTTCGGAGGATCTCCCAACCTTGGAAACCCTGCCGTCCTTGGCGTCTATCATTATGACGTCTCCTTCGGAGATAGCGTATTCTATCAACTGTCTAGCGACGTTAGGGCCTACTCTTATTTTCTTTTCCTCTTCTGACGTTTTTAGATTTATTACTGCTTCCTGAGGTACTTTTATGAATGGGTTGTACGGACTAGACCCCATCTTCACATCAAGTGAAGTGACCTCCCCCTCGTACACTTTCCTAAGCTCTCTTATCTTAACACCTATTGCCTTTCTCATAGCCTCCATGAGGACCTCCGTCTTCTTCCTCTCAGCACTGTATATCTCGGATCCGCTCAATTGGATAAAGGGAACTCCCTCTCCGAGTTCTCTGGCCATTGCCACAGCTATCGCCGTCTTTCCAGTACCCGGAGGACCTGCTAGTAAGACAGCCTTCCCACTAAGTTTCCCCTCCTTAGCCATCATGACTACAAGACCTGCTGCTTCTCTAGCCCTTACCTGTCCTACGAGGCCATCGGCTACAACTTTCGCTCTTCCATCCCCATCTAACCCTAGGCCCTTTATATGACTATGGGCACCAATCCTCTCTAGTCTCATTCCACTACCTATTTCCTCTATCTCGACCATGGGGCCCTCCCCCGCTTTATTGTGACAGATCAATTATCACCACTGATTGATGAAATAAAAATTATTTAGCAAGTCCACAGGGTCAAAGCTTCCTTATGACATAGAGTAGCAAGGCTATAGCTACTAGCCCCCCTAACAATAACATGACTACTAGCGGGAGGGGAGTTGGTTCCTCGATACTGAACTCCTCGGCCATATTCTCGATAGAGGCGTTAGGCTCTCCCTGTGCTGCTGGGACCGCTACTTCCTCTAGTACTTCAAGCCTGAGTTTTAGTGGTACGGTGTAACTGGAGTCAGCTATCTCATATGTTAAGTTAAGCTTCACCTGATAGGTACCTGGCCTCATGGTTGAAGGGACTGCAAGTATCACCTTGATTTCCTTGGTGCTGTTTACAAGCAAGTCTCCTATCTTACCGGAGATAACGAAGTTCCTCACTCTCATCATATGATATCCAAATATCGGAACTGGCGCCTCTATGTCCAGTTTAACATCACTGAGATTTATTGGAGATCTATTTTCTATATAGAGCATAACTTCCCTTTTCTCGCCACGCTTCATCACTGCTAAGGGATCTGGCTTCGCTACTATCATACCTGTGATGGCTATTATCTCGGCTGTAATTTCAGCAACTTTTTCGTTCCCCTTGAATATCTCAGCATATAGTAAGTGTTTTCCGGGAGTAAGGGGAGGTATTGTGACTATATAGCAGCCGGTTTCATTTGCACTCCCTTCTTCAACAAAAGAGTTATCTACATAGAGCTTTGCCTTCAAGCCAGAGGCTAGGGGAGAAGGTAAACATGCAACACCTGTCACCGGTAGGTTAGCCGGAATATAAATTGGGACTTGGGTCCTTATCGGGAAGGCCGCTAATGTAATCACGGGGATGAGCAGCAGTGCTATTAGTACGGATACCTTCAGGTTCATCTCACGTTATATTTCCAAGAAAACGTAATAAATTCCTTACGACAGAAGGCTTATGCTATAATAGTACAGCAGGTAAGCTTTTTCAGAAATAAAGAGATTAATAGCGCAAGTAAGGAGGTTCATGTCCATTGAAGGGGATAGGGATTGACAAGAGAATTCATCTTACGGAAAGATAGATCAACGAAAGGTAGGATCTACGTTGCACTCGCAGCCCTATTATGGAGCACTATAGGAATCCCTACGAAGATAGCTCTTTCAGCAGGGTCTGGTCCGGCTGCAATAGGTTCTTTTAGATCCTTGATAGGTGCATTGTTCTCCGTTATAATTCTGAGAAGGAGGGTCTTGGACAAAAATGTCATGGTCCTCGGTATTCTCTTCACCGGGCCACTCTTTCTCACATATATGTTCAGCGTTATGTTTTCGGGCATGGGGATCGCTGCAGTCCTCCTCTATACAGCTCCAGCCCTAGTGGTAGTCTTCGCTAGATTTTTCCTTAATGAAGAGATAACTAAGAGGAAGTTGATGGCCCTACTTTTAGCCGGAACTGGGGCTTTCCTCACGCAGGTACCCTACTTAAAATCACCAAACTTAGCAGGCATCCTCTTCGGATTTGGGGCCGCTCTCTCCTACTCAGGGGTGATATTGATGGCGAGGAAATTAATGCTCTCTGGATATAGTGCCCTAGAGGTTGGTTTGGGCCCCCAGCCTTGGTCCGCTATTGAGCTACTTCCGTTCCTTTTCTTAGATAGTTACCCTCTAAATATGACTTTTCTTCTTTCAGTTTCATATCTCGGGGTTTTCACATCAGCTCTGGCCTATATACTTCACGCTAAGGGAGTAAAATATGTGGATGCCGGCACTGCCGGGATAATCGCCAATCTAGAACCAGCCTCTGCCGTTATCTTAGGTGTACTAATCGGAGAGAAAATAGGCGTAGAAGGATTACTGGGTTGCTTACTGGTGATAGGAGGTGCCATACTAGCCAGGTAAAAGATTAGGATGATCCGGAAAGGCCTCTAAGCTTCTCCACTAGTTCGTATACATCTTCTATCATGGAAACGGCCAAGGGAACCCTCATCGATGTTGCAATCTTCATCCCTAATTTGTCTATCTTATCTGGCTGAGGTCCATGAAGGACAACTAGACTTGGCCTTATGTCTATCACCTTCAGGGCCACCATGGGACTCCTACCGGCCGTAACCTTCGTGAATATCAAGGCTCTCTCGGTTGAGGTGCCGAATAACCTCATGAAGTCAGATCCTGTTAGACTTAGAATTGCCTTTATGCTGTCTATTACTGTATAACCATGAATGTAGGTTGGCTGTGGAGCTTCTACAACTATTCTACCCTCTATCACATCTAAGAATTTGTCCAGCTCTATAGGGAGGGTAAACTCACTCATGTCTATAACACTAGATAAGAGGGGTATCATTCCAGTAGTCCTCACCAAGGTCCTTATTACTGCCCCACCCCTCTTCTCATCTTCGTCTATAAGGGTCATTATAAATCTCCTAAGCACTAAAGAGCCAGGACTCTTCCTTCTACTAGATTCATAATCAGAGACGACTGACGCTGATACTCCTAGTAATCTAGCAAGTTCACTTTGTTTAACGCCGAAGTACTCCCTCCACTTTCTCATAGCTAAACCTATGTTCTGGCTGAATAGTATATCTCCAGCTATCTTTTTGGCGACGATCTCCTTCAATATCCTTCTGTGGTATGTAGACAGTAGTTCTCTATCGAGCTCTTCCTCGACACGCATACCTACCACTTACGACGATAGAGGTAATCTTTCCATATAAAGGCTTCGCCTTTCAACGATCATGAGCTAAGTCTATGCCTTCCACCTCCAGAACTCCTCTTAGGAACCCGATTAGCTCGGGATCCTTAAGTTCCTTAACTCTTAACGTACCTAAGTCCTCTGATATATTGGCTGCAGCTATGTGATAACAGTATTTCCTCTCCCCCCTGACTATGACGTTGAGGTAGAAGTCCATGCATGAGCAGTAAATATCTCCCATGACTAGATGTTTTCCAGTAGGACCTTCAACTATGTAGAAGTAGTTACCGCTGGGCTTGAATACATACTTTAAGACTCGC
>JAGGTZ010000189.1 GCA_021158805.1 Thermoproteota archaeon
ATGGAACTAGAAATAAAAGATTACTCCAGCCAGTTACCTAGGTGACCGATAAGCCTTAATTAGGGAGATTGTCCCTAACATGGGACATGGAATGGACAACAAGGCTAAGGTCGCAGTACTGCTTAACCTAGTTTTCGTGTTAATATTATTGATTTGGCCCCTAATAACAGCCCCTAAGTTCCAAGTAATATTAGACAAGAAGACCGTCCCTCTAGGTGGGACACTAAGGATTGAGGCTCACCTTCCAGGAACTCCGGCCTCTACTAAAGTAACCGTAGTAAATGTCCAGTTGAATAGAACTATGTACACCAAAGACCTAGGGCCTACTAAAGACATATCTCTCGATCTAAAGATAGACGAGGATAAGTACCGTATTGGTCTCTATGCTGTGAGGGTTTCTGCACTTATAGGGAATAGTATTGTCGAAGAGGAGGCTCTTTTCCATGTTTTTGGTGGGGGTCCCATAGAACTATCGCTACAGGTAGATAATCCGAATATAACAGCTTTTCTAAATGAAACTAGCGAGAAACAGTACGCTGAAGTGAGTACCAAGATAAAAGCTGAGGTGACGATGGGTGGAAGGCCTGTTAAGGGAGCTAAGCTGTTAGTGGTCTCTCTAGATAGGAATACGACTGTAACAGATGTTGTATACACGGACGACAACGGTGAGGCTTCAATTGAATGGAAGGCCAACGCAACGGAGAATAAGACATATACTGTAGTAGTCCAAGCCATTAAGCCAGGCCATCCAATATCATCAGCAACTGCGGAGATATCGGTGAGAGTAGAGCGCAGGAGCTAAAATTCCTGCGCTGAGAGGATTCTTCCCTCTTCTCTCACCTTCTTGAGTTTGTTTAAGAGTTCTTCCCTTTTTACCTTCCTAAAGAGGGGTTCTATCTCCTTGAGATTGATGTTCTTTACTAATTCAAAGGCCCTATCAAAGGTAGGGGGTTTTCCCTCTAGCCCCATCATATACCAGAGTTTCTCTGCCGAGAAGGGCATAAAAACGTGCATATAGCACGCAAGTGCTTTTATCAGGATATAAGAAGCCAGTATCGTTGAGTCAGCTCTCTCCTTATTCTCTGATATATCTTTCCAAGGTTCTCTTGAGTTAAAGAATCTATTACCGAGTCTGGCCATTTCTAGAAGTTCTCTAAGAGCGTCCCTTAACTTTATCTTCTCTAAGTTATCCTCTATACGCTTAGCAACTTCCTTTGCTCTCTCCAACATTGCCCGTGATTCGTCATCTAGTTCCGCCTCAGGCACTACACCATTATATCTTGAAGATATGAATGTAAGTACCCTGTGAACTAAATTACCGATGATGTCATTTAGCTCGTTGTTAATCTTAGCCTCAAAATCCTCCCACATAAAGTTAGCGTCCTTGGTCTCAGGCCTTATATATATCATGTAAAACCTCCAATAATCTGGCGGGAGTAGTTCTAAGGCTTCATCGAGCCATATACCCCACCTTCTTCTCTTTGAGAACTTATCTCCTTCGTATAGCAAGAATTCTGTCGATGCGACATTGTAGGGGAGCACATATCCATCCTCACTTGCCATTAAGAGCGCGGGGAAAATGAGGGTATGAAATGGTATGTTGTCTTTTCCTATAAAGTATATAGAACGTGTTTCTCCGCTTTTCCAAAATCTCTCGAATTCTTCAGGCTTACCTATCCGCTGGAAGTATTCCTTAACGGCCGAAACATAGCCTAGAACCGCCTCCATCCAGACATAAATGGTCTTCCCTTCAGCACCAGGGAATGGTGCGGGAATTCCCCATTTATTATCCCTAGTCACTGATCTAGGCCTTAAACCATCATCTATCATCGATAGGGACATTGTCCTAGCATTTTCAGGTAGTTCTTCGTTTTTCAAGATATATTCCCTTAGATCATCAGAGAATTTAGGAAGATCGAAGAACCAATGTTTTGTCCTCCTTATCTCTGGCTTACTGCCACAGAGAGCACATTTTGGATCTATTAGCTCTGTAGGTGTGAGTAGTCTACCGCACTTGTCACATTGATCCCCATGAGCGCTTTCATATCCGCAGTGAGGGCATGTTCCTACCACGAATCTATCAGGCAGGTACATGTTGTCCTTAGGGCAATAAAGCTGTTCTATCTCCTCCTCGAATATATGACCATTCTCGTAGACTCTCATGTAAAAGCTCCTGACGAAGTCCACATGTACTGGGCTTTCAGTTCTAGTATAGTTATCATAACTTATGCCAAATCTTTCGAAGAGATTTGAGACGTACTGGTGCATCTTATCGGTTAGTTCCTTTGGATTGATCCCCTTCCTTACTGCCTCGATCTCTATAGGTGTACCGTGCTCATCAGACCCTGAGACGAAAACTACGTCGTCTCCTTTCTTTCTCCTGTATCTAGCGTATACGTCTGAGGAGAGGACCTGTACAAGGGTACCTAAGTGTGGAACAGCGTTTATATAGGGCCAAGCTGAAGTTACTATCCACCTCATCTTTATCTCGGGAGTATAGTGCCTAAGGGTTTTAAGCCTGTACCTTAACATGACTGGGTAAAGATGCAAGGGGAATCCGGGTATTGCTCAACAGAAGTGGACGATAATTTCTTGTGGTACATTAAAGAGTACGAGGAAGAGAGGGATCCCGTTAAGAGACTGAAATTAATTATCAGGGCTGAAGGCTACCTTAGATACCTTTACTTTGAACTATTAGGTCAAAGTATAAGAGATTGGAGTGGTGGTGATCTTAAAACCCTGATCTGTGGGCTTTCATGTCTAATTGTGCAAAGCGTTAAGCTATGCTATGAGCTACATAATGAGTATCAAGAAATGGCTTGTGGCATCTCTAGGGATCTTATAGACCTAGTATTTTCACTTATGAGGAGGTGGAGATCTAGCGAGAGAGTCAGGGAATTAGGATCTGAGCTATGGGTAATGCTAGATCTAGACAATTTGGCAGATAGGAGGGAGGCTGAATTCCTTTCAGAGAAGGTAGCTGCTGCTATTGCGGACTTACTCA
>JAGGTZ010000068.1 GCA_021158805.1 Thermoproteota archaeon
GTTGCCATATCCTTCCTCCACAGTTACATTAACCCTATTCATGAGCGAAAGATGAAGGAGTTAATTACTGAAAGATGTCCTGACGTAGATGTAATCCTCTCCTCTGAGGTGGATCCAGAACATAAGGAGTATGAGAGGACAAGTACTACTGCGGTAAATGCATTCCTCAGGAAATTATTATCGACCTACCTCAGGGAGTTAGAATCCGAGCTAAGGAAAAGAGGATTCCAAGGCAGCTTGTTGGTCATGCAAAGTAGCGGTGGAGTCTCCAAATTAGCTTATGCTGTTGAGAGGCCAGCTGCATTCATAGAATCTGGACCGGCAGCTGGCGCTGTAGCTGTGGCCTATTACTCTAAGCTAATTGGTGATACAAATGTAATTGGTTTCGATATGGGTGGGACGACAGCGAAGGCTTCTACGGTGATCGGTGGTGAGCCAACGGTAACAACAGAATATGAAGTGGGTGGGAAGGTCCATGCTGGTAGGTTAGTCAAAGGTTCGGGATATCCGGTCAGATTTCCCTTCATAGACTTGGCAGAGGTAAGCGCTGGAGGAGGAACCATTGCATGGATAGATGAGGGAGGAGCTTTAAGAGTTGGGCCTATTAGCGCCGGAGCTGAGCCTGGACCAGCTAGTTATGGGAGGGGGGGTAAGAAGGCTACTATAACAGATGCCAACTTCTTCTTGGGTAGATTAGGCAAGGAATTGGCTGGAGGGAGCCTCATACTTAATAGGGAACTAGCGGAGAAGGCGATAAGGGAGCTAGCAGATCAGCTAGGCCTTGAAATGGATGAGGTGGCCTTTGGAATAATTAAGCTGGCGAACACAATTATGGCGAAGGCACTGAGAATAGTCACTGTAGAGAGGGGCCATGATCCGAGGGACTTTGTGATGTACGTATTTGGAGGAGCTGGTCCTCTACATGGCGTTGAGCTGGCAAAAGAGCTTGAGGTTAAGGAGGTCTTGATACCCATTCATCCTGGCGTCTTCTCAGCTTTCGGATTACTCCTAACCGACTATAGGGTAGATAAGGTGAGAGGAATAATGAAACTAGCTAGTGATACTGAAGACAAGGAGATATCTGAGTACATGTCCTCTCTGGAGGCAGAAGCCTCAAAGGAACTGGAAGGCGTGGAGGATGCCTATGCCATAGGGAGCTTGGACATGAGGTACAAGGGACAGGCCTATGAGCTGAACATCCCTTGGAAAGGGTCGGTAGAACAAGCCATCTTAGATTTTCATGCAGCTCATGGGAGGCTCTACGGCTACTCTTCTCCCGAGGAGCCGGTTGAGATCGTGAATGTAAGGCTAGCGCTGATAGGCCTCTTAAAGAAACCGGAAATTGCTAAAACTAAAGTGAAGGAATATAAACCATCTCCAGAAGGTGAAAGGAAGATTTATTTCGAAGAGAGTGGCTGGCTTGACTCTAATATCTATTATAGGGAGAAGTTAAGACCTGGCGCTATCATAGAGGGCCCTGCGGTAGTTGAGGAGTACGACTCAACAACTCTAGTTCCGCCCGGACATTCTCTCTCCGTCGACGAGTTCGGGAATCTCAGGATTAGGGTGATGTAATTATGGTAGACCCGGTTACTGTAGAGGTCATCAGGAATTCCTCCATCTATATCGCCGAGGAAATGGGTATTATACTGAGGAATGCTGCTTACTCTCCAAATATCAGAGATAGGATGGATCATAGCTGTGCCATCCTACTGAGAAGTGGGGAGGTGATAGCTCAGGCAGAGCATATACCGGTCCACTTGGGAAGCATGGCCGTGGGGGTGAAGAACACAATAAGCTATCTGAAGCAGATACCTATAGACTTAGAGGAGGGAGATGTAATAGTCCTAAACGATCCCTATATAGCTGGAACTCACCTCAATGATATCACTGTGGTGAAGCCGCTCTTCTATAAAGGTGATATATATGGATATGTCGCTAACAAGGCGCATCATGTTGATGTAGGCGGCATGGTTCCAGGGAGCATAAGTGGGAACGCTAGGGAGCTAGTCCAAGAGGGAGTTGTCATACCGCCAATGAAGCTGGTTAGAAGAGGGGAATTGGATGTAAGCGTTCTAAATATGATACTGAGCAACGTTAGAGTCCCTAGATATACTAGAGGGGACCTAAAGGCGCAAATAGCAGCACTTAACGTTGGGGAGAAGAGGCTAAAGGAACTCATCGAGAAGTATGGAGTTGAGACGGTATTAGAAGCTTGGGATAGGGCAATAGACTACACAGCCAGTTACCTGAGGACTAAGATAGAG
This sequence comes from Thermoproteota archaeon, assembly GCA_021158805.1. GTDB lineage: Archaea > Korarchaeota > Korarchaeia > Korarchaeales > Korarchaeaceae > Korarchaeum. The sequence continues at coordinate 2,268 of JAGGTZ010000068.1, forward strand.
GAGATCCCTTCCGGAAGCTATAAAGCTGAGGATTACATGGAGATGGATGACAAATTAATAGCGATAAGGACGAGCATAGTAGTAAGATCCGGATCTATGATAGTAGATTTCACTGGCACGGATAAGCAAGTAGATATGCCAATAAACGCTGTATATGGGGTCACGGTGGCTGCTACATCTTATGCCATAAAAGCGGCCCTCGACCCAGATCTTCCCATGAACTATGGTTTCTTCAAAGTGGTTAGGATAGAGGCCCAAGAAGGCACCTTAGTTTACCCAAAGAAGCCAGCCCCGGTAGCTGCAGGTAATGTGGAGACTTCCCAGAGGATAGCCGAGACAGTCCTTAAGGCCCTCTCAATACCCCTAAGAGGGAGGATACCAGCTGCTTCTCACGGTAGCATGAACAACATCATGGTTGGTGGGATCCATGAGGGAAGGAGCTGGGCTTTCTATGAGACGATCGGTGGAGGGATGGGAGGGAGGCCTGGCAAAGACGGCGCTGACGGCGTACATACTCACATGACGAATACGATGAATACTCCCATAGAGGTAATAGAGAGTGTCCCATTCTCTTCATTGAGTATGGCCTAAGAGACGATTCAGGTGGACCGGGGCAGTATAGAGGTGGATTAGGAATCACTAGAGCGTTTAAAATACTTTCAGAGAGAGCTGTCCTATCCATAGCCACTGAGAGGGTGAAATTGAGGCCTTGGGGTCTTGAGGGTGGATTAGAAGGCGCTAGCGGTAATCATTATGTAGTCAAAGCTGATGGCGAGGTCATAAAATTGGGATCAAAGGACACGGTGGAGCTCGAGAGGGGAGACATAGTATACATAAACACTCCTGGAGGTGGGGGCTACGGGAGACCAGAGCTAAGAGATCCAGAACTAGTGTTAAAAGATGTATTAGATGGGAAGATCTCAATAGAATCAGCTAAGAACTTCTACAAGGTCGTAATTAGGAAGAGAAGAGGCTCCCTAGTGGTGGATAGAGAGGAAACTGAGAAATTA
>JAGGTZ010000171.1 GCA_021158805.1 Thermoproteota archaeon
CCTCTCAGGAGGAAGATTTTCTGCCTATTAAGATAGTGGCTGCTGCTATAAAGGCAGGAGCTTCTGTTGAGCTAGCTGATGAGATAGCAAAAGCGGCCCAAGAACATTTCAAGGATAAGGAGGTGATAGACAGTTCCGAGCTGAGGGAATTCGTGTTGGGATATCTTAAAGAGAGAGATCCCCGAGCTTATGACAACTGGCTCAGATTTGACAGGAGAGTAAAGGGGATCTCCTCTTAATTTTTTGGGGAGATGTTGATGCTATCTCTAGATGAACTAATTACCCTAGCTCTTAGGATAAAAGACAGATCACTTGACTACATAGGCGTTGATAAGGAGTATGACTATGAGAGCGCCGGTGGGGATACCTCAAGGGCTATTGATGAAGCTGCAGAGGAAGAGTTAAGAAGGTGGTTATCTGAAAAGAAGAAGTTCCCTGACATTTTAAGCGAGGAAACCGGGCTTATTAAGGGAGAGGAGAGGGGTATACTCCTTATAGATCCTATCGATGGCAGTGCTAATGCTGACAGAGGTTTACCATTCTCTTGTGTTTCCATTGCCTACTGTAAGTCCTATTCTCTAAGAGATCTAGAGCTTGCAGTAATCCTCGATATATTCTCAGGTGACCTTTACTATGCCACTAGAGGACAGGGATGTTTTCTAAACGGTAAGAGAGTTAGGGTTAGGAAGTTAAGAGGTACCCCTCTGATATATGCCCCATGTCAAGAGGGCGATATGCTCTCAAAGGATGTCCTAGGCTTCAAGCATATAGCAAGGAGGGACTTTGGCTCGATAGCTTTGGGATTGGCGTACACAGCTAGTGGTAAAATAGATGTCTTAGCGGATCTTAGGGGAAACCTGAGGGTTGTGGATATAGCAGCAGGGCTCTTACTCGTCAAAGAAGCTGATGGATATGTCTACGTAAATAAATTAGAGATCAGTGGTCTGAGCAGGGAGCTCTCTGTAGTAGCAGGGTCCAAGGAGTTAGTTGATAAAGTAGCGGTAAAGTCCATGGTGCCCATATAGTGGAGCCCCGGGGGGGTCTCGAACCCCCGACCTGCCGCTTACAAGGCGGCCGCTCTGCCAGCTGAGCTACCGGGGCCATCTATAGGATTATGCTAACTCCTATTTAAGTATTGGAGCTACATAATCCTAGTGATGTAGCTTCCCCATTGAGATTAATCGGCCTTTCCTAAAGAGAATTCGCTGTGAATTGCCCTGACAGCCTCTTCTCCATCTCCTTCATCTACAACGAATGATATGTTTACCTCTGAGGATCCCTGAGCTATCATTTTCACGTTAATTCCCCTTGAGGAAACAGCATCGAACACTCTTGCAGCAACACCGGGCGTACCTCTCATCCCAGCCCCTATGGCCGCTAAAACGGCACAATTCCTATCCAGTAATACCTCCCTATATATAGGGCCAAGTAGCCTGGCCTCAATAATCCCTCTAGCTCTCTCCGCATTATCCCTTTCTACCACTACGGATATGTCTGACTCGGAGATGCTCTGGGATATCATCATTATGTTTATTCTATTTTCTCCTAGTATAGAGAAGAGCTTCGCAGCCGTTCCCGGCCTCCCAACCATTCCAGCTCCTCTAACCGTTAGTATAGCAACATCTTTCCGTAAACCAACTGCTTTAACCACACCCTCTTCTCTGATTACCTCTCTACTAGAGATTAATGTTCCACTACAGTCCCTGTTGAAGAAATTCCTTATCCTAATGGGCGTATTGGTCGCTATTGCTGGCTCAAGGAACCTAGGGTGCATTCTTTTGGCTCCAAAGTGGGCTAACTCAATAGCTTCCCTGTAAGAGATTTGTTTTATTAGTCTAGCGTCCTTAACTATTTTGGGATCTGCCGTGAGCATTCCATCGACATCAGACCAGAGCCAGACCTCCCTCACTTCAAGCGAGGAACCGAGTAGTACAGCAGTTAAATCACTACCCCCTCTCCCGAGCGTAGTTACCTTCCCTTCCTGAGATAGACCTGAAAACCCAGCCACTACAGGGACAGTATCCTCCAGTATAGGAAGTAGATTACTCCTCACATACACTCTAGTGGCCTTCATTAGGGGATGGGCTTCCCCATAGGAGTCGTCAGTCACTATCCCAGCTTCTCCACCGGTGAAGAATCTCGACCTAATTCCCCTCTTCTGTAAGAGTTCTGAGAGTATTCCACCTGATAGGTTCTCTCCAATAGAAGCTATTAGATCCCTTAGCCCTGGAGTTATCTCACCTATATACGTAATACCAATAGTTATCTTCTCTAAACGCTCTAATTCCTCATTTAGCAGTTTACAAGAGAGACCTAACTGTTGGCAAACCTCCTCATGTTTCTCTCTTATGCTAGAGAGCAGCCCCTTAACCCTAAATTCATCTCCTCTAGCAGCATACTCACCTAAATTAATTAGCTGATCCGTTATTCCCCTCATAGCTGAAACTACCACAACTGCTCTCTCCGTATTTACGAACTCCTGTAGATATTCGGCGATCTCTTCATAATCCGAGGCACTCCTCAAGATAGAGCCTCCAAATTTCATAACTAGCAAAGCTCAATCCCCCCTCTCATATACATTTTTAGTTCCACTAAGTCCCTGATTAGTGCTGCTGCTGTCTCTTTTCCTCCTGCACCTTTCCCTACTAAGGTATGTCTACCTGATATCTCAGCTGTGAAGGATACTGCATTTAGGGCGCCTGGTACTACTAGGGGATCATTCCGAGGTAAAACTTCAGGTTGTACCCTTAAGCCCACATCATCAGAAGTTGCTATGAGCCTAATTGTTTTCCCCTCTTTAAGGAGCTCCTTATGCAGTACTACATCCCTTATACCCTTCACCGTAACATCATTCATCGTAACTCCTGAGTCCATGGCCCAGTTTGAAAGTATAACAAGCTTCGCTGCTGAATCCCAGCCATCCACATCGTTTGTAGGATCGGCTTCTGCATAACCTTTCTCTTGGGCTTCCTTTAGGGCATCTTGAAAGCTTATACCGTGCTCCATCCTATTGAGGATATAGTTTGTCGTACCATTTAGGACCCCCCTAATCGAAACTATCCTCTCTCCCGCCAAACATTTCTTAACGAACTTTAAGAAGGGGGTTCCACCGCCTACAGTACCACTAAAGAGAATTCTTAGGCCCTTGTGATCGAATAACTCCACCAAAGCTGGCATCTCAAGCGCTAGAGGACCTTTATTGGCGGTAATAACGTGCTTACCAGAAGTTAAAGCTCCTTTGATATGCGAAAGACCCGGTTCTCCGGTTGTGAGATTAGAAGGGGTTACTTCTACTAATACTTCAGCCTCTACTTCTTTAACGAGTGACATTGTATCTAAGTCGGTCTGATCGGGATGACCCTCTAATGACCCCACTCTTTCCTTATGGTCAAGGAGTCTCTCCATATCTAGTCCCGATGGGTTATATACCGCTGTTTTGGAGTCCGCAACAGCTACTATCGATGGATCTAGTCCATATTTCCTATATAGGTCCTCCTTCTCTACCATCAGGAG
>JAGGTZ010000082.1 GCA_021158805.1 Thermoproteota archaeon
CTCGACCTTGGTCCTAAGCTGCCTGTCGATACCTCCCCTGGCCCTCTCCCGCCTGCTGGCTTCGAGGGTCGCTCCTTCCACTTCCCACTAATTTTTAACGCCAGTAGAGCCAGCTTAGAAGCTGCTGACTTGCGGTGGAGGTATCTACGATTCGAAGGAACTTAGAGGTTAACGGGCTTGCTTTCGGCCTGAGGAACTCCTGGACAGGGCCGAAGAGCTCGGCAGGTATCCGGTGTTCATGGGCGCGATAGCTTTCGACGTGACGGAGGGCGGCCTGCTGGCAGGCAAGGCAGCGTCCACCAGGGAGGAGGTCCTCTCATCGCTCAAGCAGCCGCAATCTCTACCTCCCCTTAAGGAGAATCTCCGGGAGTTGCCCTAGTAGCTGTTATAAATTCTCCGGCAATCCCATCTAAAAAGCAGTAAGGGACCTCTCTTACTTTATTCCTAGCCTCTCCTTTATCATCAACACGTCCCTCTCTAGCCTAGCTAGCCTATCCTCCAAGAAGGATCTGAGGTCCCCTCTCACTCCTCTCAGCTCATTCAGCGTCTCCTCCTGCCTCAGGGATATTGTATCCAGCTTCTTAATCATAAGCTCCTGATTGCGCCTGCTCTCCTCCCTGAAGGCCCTAAGCTCATTCAGCGTCTCCTCCTGCCTCTGAAGCATAAGCTCCTGTTTTTGCAGCATAATGTCCTGCCTCTGAAGCATCCCCACACCCACCTCTATCATCTTGCCAAGCTGGAGCGTCGTGAAGTACGATCTGAACTTTTCGATATCCTTAACTGGACCATCGTAATCCTCGAAGTGGATCTCCTCTACCTCAGCTCCCTCAGGCATGAGTTCCCTTACATCGGCCTCGAAAGCCCTAACCTCGTCATCTCTACCCTCGTAAACAGCTTCTACTACATTTTTACCCACATTACGAGCCTGAAAACCCGTTAGGTCATGTTCACTAGCTAAGCTGAGGAGGAACATCCTGTAACCTATGTCCTGTACCTTTTTACCTTTAATTAGGAGCTTACGTTTCATCAATAAGTACAGATCTCGAGCTGATTTAAAAATTATTAGACGACTGACGCCATGATACAGGTTTTCAAAAGTTTTAGGGTGATATCACGTACTATACGAGGGATAATCCATTGCGCTCGAGTGTCTTCCTCATGTGGAACTTAGGAATAGTCCGCCTAATCCCTCATCTGATCTCTATCCTCCTCTTAACGAATCTAAGATACACCTCTCCTCCTCCGGGCTCAACAGGTGTATCTCGACCGGAGCGTCCACGCCAATCTCCTCCAGTATTCTGGCCACTATCTCCGACCTCTTCCCCACCGACTTGGGGATCTCGCTCGATACCACCATGATATCCACGTCGCTAGATAGAGTATCCCTGCCCTCAGCCACCGAGCCGAACAGGTAAACCCTTACCTCGCCCAATATCCTCCCCGCGGCCCTCTTGACAGCTCTGGCCAGTTTCTTCGGATCCTCCCTGTACTTTCTCTCCTCATTAATTAGATCTATCAGGCGTTCAAACATGCTCCTTCACCAGCTTGAATATTGAAAGGGCGACTTCCATCAGACCCTCCACCTCTTCCCTATAGAATTCCGCTGGCAGGTATCTGGAGGTCATGTAAGCATTCTCCAAATTGGATAGCGCGTTGATGTTCTCCTTGAGGAATTCCCCTTCTTCCCTCCTCATCTTTGATATTTGGATATCCCTCTTGATATTCTTTTTCACCACAAAAACTTCTAAGTGGTCCAGTGGGTGCAGCCAACGCCGGACCCTTATCCTCCACGGCGATCCCATGCGCTCCCAATACATCCACAGCTGCCGACTCACTTCCCCACGATCAAGTGGGCAGACTCCCTCCAGCATAGAGGCCCCGTAACTTCTCCATGAAATCTCTTAAATCGATGAGGGAGAGCCCTTCCTCCTCTAGCCTCTCAAAATGCCTCAAATTTCCGGTGACGAGGGGTAAACCACGCTCAAGGGCGGAGGCTCCTACGATCAAGTCCCTGAACTCCAGCCTGAGGCCGATCTTGCTTAATCCCACATCTAGGAGGAGGGCCCTCCTCAGCACCCTCTGATCCAGCGGTATGATCTCATACAGGGATTCTAAGGTTCTCTTCTCCCTGTCTAGGTCCCTTCCCCGTAAACTAGGCCGAACAGGTATTCATACAGGGTAACCACTGAGATGTAGATATCATAGATCAGATGGGCCGCCCTCAGCCTGCCTTCATCCCTGTGTAGCTCTATGAGGGCATCCGTGTCTAGTAGGACCTCCTCCACCAACTCTCCCTCCTCTTCTTGATCACCTTCCAGACTTCCCTTGCCTCCTCCTCGGTGAGAACCGCTGAGCTCAGGGCCTCCTCTATCATACTCTCCTTACTCCTATCTATAAGGAGGTTTATCAGCTCATCATAGGAGTCCACCCCGAACTCCTTCTTCAGCTTCTTGAGCCTGCTTATTGTCCTCCTAGACAGAGTGATGGTGCTCCTCCCTGATGCATTCATCATTAGTAATAGTAATGCTGAATATATATGTTTACTAGATGATTATCACCGCTTCCTCCTTATCCACCTAGCTCAGCGCCTTCCTGCAAGTCGCCATAGAAGTATCTCAGGTAAAGCCAGTCTCTAAAGACCCTTCCTTCTAGACAAAGCATGATACCTGCCCTGAGATAGTAGGTAGGACACCTCCCAACGTAGGGACTAGCGTGATATCTCATGCACTCGCGCTATATTAACCTCATACCGATCTGTATGAATAATGCCATTGATTTCGCCAAGCTATGTTTATATTACTCTCACGCGTACCTAACCTGAAGAAGGTCTGGGCTGTCTTCCTTATTTTGAGGGGCTGTTCGGACCTTTCACTCGATAGGAGGCCTCGACTCATGGTAGAGATTCATGTGCGGGCCGCTTTTTTGAGGCTCGCGGTGTTATCGCTCCTCTTAATTGTAGGAGCGTCGTTTTTCTTACCTTCCTCTGGGTACCTTTTTCATGGAGGGAATAGGCAGGAATCACTCGGGAGCCAGGGTACGAAGGTTACCCTAGAGTACTTCTCTGGAGAGGAAAGCTTCAAGGATGGCTATGATTTCTCTGAGGGGATGAAAGTCCGCTTTTACTCAGCATCAGGCCCTCAACCATCTGGATATGACCCCGATTTCTACCTAGAGGTATGGAAGTATACCTACAATGCGAATAACGAGATGAATGGGGAGATACTAGGGCCTATAATCGCTGCGCATGGGAACTTCGCCACAATGCCCGATCGTGGTTGGCTGAGGACAATAGATTATGGTACAGTAGGACTGAACTCCGTGAATGAGGTACCTGATC
>JAGGTZ010000206.1 GCA_021158805.1 Thermoproteota archaeon
ACATATGATGATGTAAGGGAATTTTCTATTGCCGCGAAGGCCCTTTATTGGGCCTCATATAGGCTTTCCCATGGAAAGTAAGTCCTAAAGCCAGGAAGTCTTATCTAAATCCTCTGATGCCTCAAGCCAACTTTAAAACGTCAACTGACGTTAATATTTTCTAGCTGACGTAGCGAGTGATATTGTTTATGAGTCGGAGTTGTTCCTAACCTAGTCCCTCTGAGGTGGGAGCTTGAGGAAGTATATGATAGTGCTGTGGCCGCTCATAGCTCAAGTTTTAATTGCAGCCATTACCCTCAGTAAGAGGCCTTCTCCGGAGCTCGAACTAACGGTCGTAGAATCGGCTGGACTCTCAGCCTTTTACACAATACTAGTGTTCTTTACAGCTCTATTCATGGTTTATCTCATCAAGAGAAAGTCGTATAGGATAATTAAGGGCATAATAATGCTGTTCTTCCTATACTCATCGTTCATATCAATAGATGAGATTCTTTCAGCGATGGTAATGGCACCCTGGTGGATAGAGCTGTTAATTGCTGCCATAATTACGATCCTAAGTCTGAGGAGGGACCTGCTCGGAAATATAGCTAAATCCTTCCTATCAGCATCGTTAGCGTTCCTGTTCATCTCCTTCTTCAACGACCTCTTCATATACTTCCTCTTAGCGGCCCTCTCACTATATGACACTTATTCTGTATTCAGGGGGCCACTGAGCAAGATACTTATGGTCTCGGAATCTAGGGATCCTCTAGAACCACTCATGGTATTTCAAGGAGATGTATCGATGGGTTTAGGTGATGTCTTTTGTTATTCTATGGCAGCTGGTGTTTCCCTGAGATCTCTAGGGATGCCTAAGGGAATAATCCCCATAGCCCTCTTAGACCTCGGAATAATCACCACCTTATGGGCTCTTTACCTGAAAAAGAGATCCCTGCCAGGATTGACGATACCGGTATTATTTTGGCTGGCCGGTAACCTAACTCTCCTCTATTTGTAGCTCATTCCTCCTATGAGGGGTAACATAGAGAACACGGGTTTAAACGGCCTTCCTCCTCAAGTAGCTTATACAGTCACACCGTTAGAGCTTGGAATCAACTACCTAAAATCCTAATTCAATATCGAAAGAAGCAGGTATATACCAAGAGCTATGAGGATTCCCCCTCCAATCCTCTCTAATATTAAGGAGTTCTTTAGGACATTTGAGAATGCTGAAGACGCTTTCCCAGCTAGATATAGTGCTATTGATAGGGAAATAGCCTGATGATCTAAGATCACCTGCTAGCTCAGAGCTATTATTCACATTTTTATTCGGATCTCGATAATGTTCCAAAATGGATCGAATAATACTAGGGAAGGACACGGAGAACGATAAAGACTTCTACCTAAAAGTACCTGAGATAATAACAGGTAGAACCGCTGTAATCGCTAAGACCGGCTACGGCAAGTCTTGGACCATTAGGAGAATATCCGAACAACTCTTAGAGAGAGGATATCCCCTAGGGATCATAGATCCTGAGGGAGAGCACGTATCGCTGGCTGACCTATATGACATGCTAATAATATCACCAGAGGGAGATGTGGACCTCTCTAAGGGATCGCCTAAGAAGCTAGCTAAGGCAGCGATCGAAGGGGTTAGCTTTATACTAGATCTATCAAAATATGAAGCGGAGATAGGTGCAATTCTGACATCAGAAATAATAGAAGCTCTATTGAAGGAGGGCGGGAAGGGCTTTCTAGTAGTAGTTGATGAGGCAAGGGAACTGGCACCTGAAAGGGGGGCTAGAAGCATTCTAGGGCAGCACGCGAATCTTACCTCAACTTGGATAACCACATTAGCAACTAGAGGGAGGAAAAGAGGAATAGGAATCCTGTTCTCAACGCAGAGACCCCAATTAATATCTAAAACATTACTTAGCCAGGTAGAGAATAAGATAATCCTGAGGGTTGAATACAACGCGGATATATCGGTTATATCAAAATTCTTAGGATTAGATAAGCAAACCGTTCGTAAGATAAGGAACTTGGATAAGGGCGTGGCGTTCGTCGAGGGTCCCTTCGCCGACAGACCCGGGTTTGTTAAGATAGGACCTGTCAAGAGCATTCACATGGGAGAAACCCCAAAGCCAGTCCCAAGACCACCTCCAAGCTTAGATGAGGTGATTCGCTATATTACATCGGAACCAGAGGTAATGATAGCGATCTCGGGCTCAGAAGACTCCAAGTTGAAGGAAGAGGTTATAGTAGAAGCTAAGCCTTCTAAAGTCAAGAAACCAGTAAAGAGGAGAATTAGTATAAGATCTCCCTATATATGGCAGCTCCCATCGAAGAGACTACTCTCTAAACCCGTGAAAGATCTTATAGCTAAGAGGAACGAACTTAGATCTCTCATAAAGAGACTTGAGAGTAGAAAGGGCGAGATGAGAGAAAGCGTATATGAACTATTAAGGGAAGAATACGAGAAGGAGCTTAAGTCCTTGGAGAGAGATCTAGAGCCGTATAAGAGGGAGGCTAGGGAAACCCTGTTGGTCTTAGAGGCAGCCATGGAAGATAGGAGGACTAGACTCGCAGAATTAGTAGAAAGGAAGGTAAACCCGTTAAGAAGGCTGATAAATAGATATAAGATGAGAAAACTTCGTAAGGAGATAGAAAGGTTGGAGAAGAGGCTCAAGAGGACCATACATATACTAGATATGCTAGAATAGCCTAGATGACATGGTGCCTCTACCTAAGATCTCCGAAGATATAATTAGGGAGCTCTTGGATCGGGAGAACGTTATTACTGTCGTAGGAGCCTCTAAAGACCTTGGTAAGTGGGGACGTAGGTTATATAAGTACTTCAAGGACTATTTCAAGAGGGTTTATCCTATAAACCCCAACGCCGCGTAATTGATGGAGATAAAGCATATTCAAATCTTAGTGACCTACCAGAGCTTCCAGATGTGGTTAATACCGTGGTTCCGCCCGAAGTAGCGAGAAATGTAGTTAGGGAAGCAATAAAAGTTGGTGTGAAGAGGATATGGTTTCAGCCCGGATCTGAGGAAGAAGCTATATCTCTATGCTTAGGCTCTGGGATAAATGTAGCCTGGGTCCTATGCTTAATGGCAGAGACCATGAAGCAGCTATAGAGGGATGTTAATTGGTAGATATTGCTCTATTTTGCGTAGTCTGATGA
>JAGGTZ010000057.1 GCA_021158805.1 Thermoproteota archaeon
AGTGCTGTCCATACGACATAGGTAAAACCAATGGACGTTGCCCTTCCAGGACCTATGAGGCCTATAGCCTTCAGAAACGAATAATCAGCTAAACCAGCACCAAGGGCCATGTTAGCAGCTATATAAAACAGTCCCATGGGTGGAGGAATCAGCAAGCTGCCAGAAACGTAACAGATAGGTACCATCAAGGAGAAGGCGCCCAAGGATTTCCAGAAGTTCGCTCTAATAGAACCTCCCTCTCTACTAGCTTCGGAGTAAAGCGATGGGACTATGCCCCAGATAATTCCAGAGGAGATCGCTGCTATCAAAGCGAAGTCCAAAGGAACCCTAGCGGTAGAATCCATCCTATTATTTAAAGAAGATAACCGACGGTGAAACAAGATCTACATATCAGAAATAAGTACGTTCTATGGAAGCTGGAGACATTCAACCTGATGATTATACGAACTTTAACAGTCGTCCATAACCTCCCGGAAGGCTTTCAGTACAATATCGGCTTCTTCCTCTGGGGACATCCTACTACTATCTACGACTACTTCTGGACTCTCCGGCTCCTCAAATGGATCATCTATCCCTGTAAAGTTGCTGATCTCTCCTCTTAAAGCCCTCTTGTACAATCCCTTAGGATCTCTATTCATTGCCACTTCTAGGGGGCACTTCACATAAACCTCCATGAAAGGCACGTCCTCTTCCACAATTCCCCTTATTTCCCTCCTTATCTTCCTATATGGGGAGACGAATGCTGCTATTACAATAACTCCGTTCCTTGCGAGTAGTCTCGAGACGTAAGCTACCCTCCTCAGGTGCCTCTCCCTGTCCTCCCTCGTAAATCCAGCTTCAGGGCTCAACCATCTCCTCACCTCATCACCATCCAGTACCTCCACCTTCCTTCCCATCTCCCTAAACTCGTGCTCCAGCTTTCTAGCTAGAGTAGTCTTTCCTGAGGAGGGAAGACCCGTAATCCAGATCACAGCACCTCTCTCATGATCACACATTTCCATCACCTGTTAACATCTTATCAGGGATCCCCTAAGTTTCTCGGTAGGGAGGCCCATGATCTTGAGGATTGTGGGGGCCACATCATATATCTCTGCCCTCCTGTTCCCCCTCACAATTCTCCCTTGGGGATCGTATAGTACATATATACCATCCCAGTCATGGACAGCATCATCAGGTCCCGTATCGTTCTCCTCTAGGTACCATCTTCCATGTCCAACAGTGCCAGCGGACCTCCATGATAGGTTTCCAAAGTAGACAATAGTATCTGGGGCATCTCCCTTGACCTCCGGATATAACTCGCTAGGTACGTGAAACTCGACACCCATTGTTCTTCCGTCAGGCGTCTTCACCTCCCTCAGATCGTCAGCCAGCTGACCCAGAACGGACTCATAGTCTTCAGGGTTTACCCTCCCTTGGGGCTCTCTCCCCTTCAAGTTTATGAAGATTCTGGCGTAATAACCACCCCAACCCCAAGCCAAGGTCTTCTCCCAATCTATCTTGGCCTTGTCGAGCGGAGTTTGTACCTCAGGTCTCTCCTTGAACTTTAGATAGCCGTTGTCGGCTAACCACTCATTTATAACGAAGGCCCCCTCCATGGCCTTAGCCCCATGGTCCGACACGATCAACAGATGCGAGTCTGGAGCTACCCTCTTAAGCCTTCCTATGCCCTCATCTATCATCCTATAGTACCTCTCAACGACATCGGCGAATTCGCTATCAGGGACGTATCTCGGGTGGTTCTCATCAAAGAACTTCCAGAAGGCATGATGGAGCCTGTCCATTCCTATTTCAACGTACCATAATAGGGACCAGCTTTTAGTGGCCGCTAGATGTTCAACGACTTTTAGATGCTGCTTCGTCATCTCAAAAAGGTATCTGACGAGAGGGCCACGATCCTCCACTCTGAATTCGACATCATGTATGAACTTGCCGCCGGCAACCCTTTCAACCTCGATCCTGAGCCAAGGTGGGTAGGTATAGTTCTTCGAGTTAGATGGCGTATGAAAGTCACTTATTAACCATCCATCTATCCTTAACGGTGGGTAGGACGGTGGGAAACCCACTAATAACGATTTCATCCCTGCTTTCGCCAGGTAATCCCATACAGCTGGCAATCTGAGGTTCTTGGAGGTCACTAGGTAGTAATCGATGTAATCCCCCGGCTTCCTGTGTCTGAATCCATACATACCTAGCTCCCCAGGGGTCCTCCCCGTTGCCATTGTAGCCCATGCCGGCACTGTAATTGGTGGGTGAGTACTCCTTAACGGACCATACAGCGAGCTGTCTAATATTTCCGCTAGGTTGGGCATTACGTCTAAGAACCTCTCGAATGTGGTCGATGGAGGAGCTGAGTCCAGGCCTATGACCATTAACCTCTCCATTGAATCACCTTACGAACGGATCACTGAACTTCAGAATCGTCCTGGCAACTTCCGGCCTCATTATCTCCTTTGGAGGCTCCCTCCCCTCTTCCAAGATTTGCCTTATTAACGTACCACTTATTCTCACCCTGTCTCCCTCAGGGTGGGGGCATGTCTTCTCGTTCACCATCCCGCCGCACTTATGGCAGAAGAAGAATTCCCTGAAGAAGAGGGGTGACACTCCTAGATCTGGAAACTCCTTGAAAATCTCCTGAGCATCGTATGGACCATAGAAGTTCCCAACCCCTGCGTGATCCCTTCCAACAATGAAATGGGTGCATCCGAAGTTCTTCCTCATTATAGCATGATGTATCGCCTCTCTTGGCCCAGCATACCTCATCTCATACCTCAAGATCACTAGGACTACTGTGTTTCTGGGGAAATAGTGGTCAATCAGCGTTCTGTATGCTGCCAATATCACCTCATCCTTGAAATCCCCCGGCTTCTTCTTACCTATTACCGGATTTATGAAAAGCCCATCCACAATAGCTAAAGCGGTCTTCTGCACGGCTTCATGTCCCATGTGAGGGGCATTTCTGGTCTGGAATCCAACAACGTACTTCCAACCTCTCTCCTTGAAGAGAACCCTGGTCTCATAGGGCCAAAGGGTATACCTCTCGTAAGGATTTGGAAGCGGCTTTAAGAGGGTGATCCTACCTCCTACCAGTAAATCCCCTCCTTTCATTATCCTCACTACGCCGGGATGTTCTGGGCTTGTAGTACCATATACCCTCAAGGCAGCCTCCTTCTTATCGTACTGGTAGATCTCCTCAACCTCCATGATCGCTAATGGGATATTCTTATGGGTTAAGAGGATCACATCCCCCTCGGAGATGCCCCTCAGCTCCTCCCTAGTTACATCTAATACTATTGGTATGGTCCAAGGGATATCGTTTGCTAGCCTCATGTTAAGCAGGGAGGACTCGAAGTCCTCCCTCACCATGAATCCCTCTAGCGGGCTATAAACACCTCTAGCTATATTCTCCACATCTACGGCTAAGCTTTCATCCACAGATATATTCGCGAATTCGTTAACCTCATCGAGTACCTTCTCCAATCTAGATTTAGAGGCCACTCTGTTGATGAGCTTACCACCATGGGGCTTAGCGGGCATTGGCCACACCTTCAAGTCCAAGCTGAATTTCTCTTTTTAACATATATACCTGCGAGCGATTTGATTTTAACTATACTAATTTCTGGCCAATGGTGGACACGGCAGATCTATCCGTTCTATTCTAATAACCTAAGAAGTTCGGATAGCCATATAACCTAGCAGAGTCTTTCATGCACTCCTCCTCCACCTACCCTCTCTAGGGTCTCCTTCAGGTCCCCCTAGTAGCTGATATGCTGTCATTACAATCACTAACATTGGGCTTACCTCTCTTAACAGTGATGGACATAATCCTTCCCTCGAGATCTCCAAACCTGTCCTCTAGAGAAGTAGCTAATTAGGAAAAAGAATAAAATCCTAGAGCTAGGAAG
>JAGGTZ010000086.1 GCA_021158805.1 Thermoproteota archaeon
CCTCCACCCCCACCACCCCCTAGGAGACTAGTCAGAGAAGCAGAGGAGAGCATAGATCTTGGAGATGTAGTGAAATACGGTGGGGCTGCAGCACTCGGAGCTGGTGCGGCTCTTCTATTCGCCTATCGTGATAAGGTAGCTGACATATTCAAGGGTAAGAAGAAAGAAGACATTTCTGAAGACGAAATAAGGAAAGTAGTTGAGGAGGTCCTTGCAGAATCGAAAGAACAGATCTCAGACGAGGAAAAAGAGGAGCTTATTAAGAAGGTTCTGGAAAAACTAAGTGAGGAGTGACACCTCAAACCAAATTACAGCATAAATGACCAATACACATTTTTCTCCATTTACTGCACATGGGCAGAGATATCAAACGTCCTCAATAGCTCCAGTCAGCCCTAAAAATACTGCCTCATATATGGGTAAAGTTTCAGACAATACTGCTCCATCGCCCAGAATAAACGTTTACTGCGAATGTAGTGTTATCGTAAGTCTCTATAGGGTCTCTTTAACCCACTCCCCGTTAGAATTATAACCGTTAGAGATTCATGTCCTATCTTGCCCTCTCTTAACCACTTCTGGTAAGATGCATACGCTACTGCTGAGCTAGGCTCCACATAGAATCCTGAGGTCGATAGTTCTTCGTAGGCTCTTAGGATCTCTTCCTCGCTTACCACCTCAGCATCCCCATCGGTTTCCTTGAGTTCACTAACCATAAGATCGAGTAGAGGGGGATTCGTACTTATTAGGGCATCCGCGATGGTCTTCGTATCATGTGGTGGTTTGTAGGATATTTCCTTTAGCTTATGGTAAACAGGAGAGACCTTCTCTACTTGACTTGCAACGATTCTAGGCATCTTATCTATGATTTGAGAAGACAATAGGTGCCTGAAACCCTTTATCACTCCAAGTAGGAGAGTTCCAGCTGAGACAGGCAAGAACACGTAGTCTGGGGCCTTCCATCCCATCTGTTCAGTGATCTCATATGCGATTGTTCTCATCCCGTCTCTGAAGATTGGGTGGTAGACATGTCCGACGTAGAATTTACCTTCTTCCTCTTCCATGGCCCTCTTAGTTACCATCTCCCTGCTTCCACTCACTTTAACGAGCTCGGCTCCATAGGCCTCTATTTGGTCTAGCTTGGGACCGCTAGCCGTGGTGGGCACATATATATCAGCTCTTATGCCAGCCCTAGCGGAGTAGGCAGCGACCGAGGCTCCTGCGTTACCTGAAGAATCCTCTGATATGTACCCTCCTCTAGACTTCACCAGCCTATGTATGGATGAGATAAGAAGAGAGGACCCCCTATCCTTGAATGATCCCGTGGGGTTAAGAAACTCGAGCTTGAAGAGTATTCCTTGCCTATATTGGACAAGTGGAGTCCAACCTTCACCTAAACTAACTATATCCTCTTTTCTTACATAGGGGAAGAATCTGAGATATCTCCACATCGTGAAGTTCTCGGATTCTATGAGATCTCTGTTAAAGGGCTCCTCTAAGGGAATCTCAAGTATGGAATTACAAGGGCATGCGAATTCTAGGGGATCGTCTGTCTCATAATTACAAGATAAACAAAATGCCTTATATCTTCCTGAGCTTTCCGAGAATATTGGCGAGTGAGAGGGCAATTCCACCTCCTACGGTACTATCTAACCTTACTCCTATAAACATTCATTTCCTCTGAGGAGTATATTACAGGAGATCTCATAGCCCACTATAGAAATTTACACTTCTGGGTCTACCTCGTACTTGAGTGATTTCTACTCCTATGCTATCCCACGTTGTTTAGCTCGAATAATCCGACCTCACGGATATCCCATTGGATGGGCACTTAGAACGAAATTTTACAGCTTTCAAGGATTTCTTGAGTTAAGGTACCTCTTAAAGGAATTACACAGGGGAAAGGACCTGCGAATAATGTTGCAGTGTGAATACCAATACACTTACCAGTATTAATGCATTAGCTCAACAAGAATATTCATGTTTGATCGATGAATCAATATCTTTTTATTCCTCACATCGGAGTATAATCAGGATATTTCAGTGAACTTCATAGAGAAGATTGCCACTTTTGCGGGCTCCTTCCTCACGCTAATAGCAGTAGCGCTTCTCTGGTACGTCGATTGGACTTTGGGATTCCTCTTCACGATATTTGTTGTCATCGTACTTACATGGTATGTAAGGCTGAGGACTGCAGGAAATTATTACCTTAAACAAGTAGCTGAGCTGATTGGCTGTTCATTTGAAGGAAGTGGGCCTTCATATGGCCGGGTAACTGGTTCTTATCGAGGACGACAGATCGAAATAGGAGTTAACAAGGGGTATGATGCAGCCCGCGCCCTCTCCGGACTATCTGCAAGCTTAATAGCATTCGACTCCATGATTGGAACTTTAGCTGGCATCAAGAACTTCACAGTGGTGAAGCTGGGGCATAAGGCGCACATCACTGAACCCTTTAGAATGGAGGAGAGAGTATATGTGAGTAAGAATGAAGTTCTCTACATACCACCGTGTGATGAGGTCTCTGGATTACCAATGGTGGGAGCAAGCTCCCTCGTATCCGAGATAGATAGGATAATCGATATGATTGAAGAGCTAGAGCA
>JAGGTZ010000167.1 GCA_021158805.1 Thermoproteota archaeon
CCTCTAGGGATTTTCTTGCTTCTTCTAGACTAATTAGTTCATCTTCAGACTCTATGGCCTCTATTTCATCTGGAAGAGGCTCGTCCTCGGGTATTCCCCTCTCCAGAAGTAACCTTATCATGGACTCTAGGGTCTCGAGCTTTTTCTTAATTTCATTTAGTTCGACTGAGGTAGACATCCTCCCTTTAGCCAGAGCATTTAATCCTTGATAAATGTGAGTATGTCAACTAATAACCTTCTTATATCTACCTCCCAGAGAATGCCACCAAAATGATTTGATGCTAGTTGGCAGTAATTAATTTACTATTAGCTTGTATTACGTAATCATGGTGCCATATCATTCTCATAGGATTTTCTAACTCATTTTAATGAGCATCTGATACTTTAATCCTCCCCTATTATCCAGATTCCACCTTCTTTCCTTATTGTACCATTGAGATAACCTTCTCCAAATTCTCCGAGTTTCATAAAAGCTACGCCCTCCTTTGCTTTCATGTGGTGGATCAAATTCCTCACTAACCGAAGATTCTTCTGCTTATTGAAGTGATAATAGTGCATTTCGAAGACGAAGACCCCTCCCTTATCGTAGACATCGTCGAATGACCTTATCAAGTCATCATAGCTGTTAAGGGTCATATTGCTCCAGTTTAGAACTAGCGACTGCGAGGCATGAACTAGGAGCACACCATCTAGTATTATAGGGTCTGTAGATTCGTTTTCATCCATATATCTGGCTGAAAGGATCCTTATATCCGCCCTGCTCAGTGCCTTAATGGTATTATTATCGTACGTATCGAAGGGAGGTATAAACACCCTTACCTCCGCATCACTCTCCTCTAAAATCTTCTTTCCCTTGACAACCATATCAAACTGCTCCTCAGATGTGAGACCAGCGAACTCACTCTTCCCACCCACATGTGTCCTAATATCGTGAGTCAAGCCATGGAGAGCAATTTCTACAAGGTTGGATTTCGTGAGGAGGAGCCTTCTTATATAGGAAGAGAGAGGGGGGGTCCTCTGACACCTTAAGCTTTCCTCCAACATTGGGAATTACACCTAGTGTAATGGGAACTTTCTCTTCGATGAAGAGATCTACCCCCTTCCTTAGGGCATGGAATTTCCAATTAGGTTGTATATCATCCATTCTGAATATGACGATTACCTTAGCTTTGCGCGGTATTTCAGATCCAACATAGGATGTATAGAGGAGGAATATCAATAAAGACAAGATTATTATGCTTACAGCTAAAATTAAGACGTCTCTGAGCAACCAATAGGACAACCTTTATTAAGATATTGGTATGTAAAATTCAAGGTTATTCCAAGAAAGCGGCAAGCTGCATGCCTAACAACGCCCGCTATCCTCATAGATTTCCTTAAACTATTGCCCTCACATATATTAAAACTACATAACTTTAAGTACGAAGAGCTATTTGAAAAATTTGGAGGAATTAGAAAACTGAGTATCATACTTGGAGGCTCCTTATCTACCATGCTCTTTGGTGGTCTGGCGGCTTTATCTGCTGCTAAGGCGACTTCTAGTAAGGTCATTGTAGGGTCGGAGGTTTTTAGACTGTTCCCGTCTATGGGCTTCCCATGGCTACTAACTAAGACATATGACGACATAGTGATGGATGCGGAATCCCTAGCGGAGCTTGTCTCTGATAGAGAACTGCCTCCCTACCATAAATGGGAATTGATAACTTCTTTGAAGAAAAACAGTCCAATGAATAGACTCACATCTCTCCTCAGAGAGGAGGGCCTGACAAAGGGGGAGTCTAGGATAATATCTTTAGCTGCGGGGTCTCACCATGACAGGCTCTTTCTGCTGAGACCTGAAGCCAGAAGGGTGGCTAGGAGCCTCGATCTCAACCCTTCCCCACCATTGGTGGCCGCTACCGAGGCTCTGAAGAGAGGGGTCATTGGTGCGAACGAGTTCACATGGCTCTCTTGGCAGCTAACCAATGGAACAAGCGATAAAGGAGGTGATGCGATTTGGAGAAGATAGAAGTAATCCGTCCCGAAAGTGAAGAGTTACAACTAGAGATGGAGCAAGCTTGGAAAGAAGTAAGGGAAGTCAGAGATGCGAGGAGAAAGAGGTATGCAGTGGCATCGGGGTTCACTGCGCTGGGAGTTTTCTTACTCTTCCTGTCCCTCTTTGTACTGCTTGAAGGAATTACAATGGTGGGTCTTAGTTCGTTCTGGACCTTCTTAGCTACTATATTCGTAGGATCCATATCTTTCGGTTACGGATTCTATAGGATGGGAGTCTCGTGACGAATCACCGCTCTTATTCTTTTCCCCTCACTTTTTCCGTTGTGATACCCGCTTACAATGAGGAAAATGGTATAGAGGCATGCTTAGAGAGCGTATTGGCCCAGACAATTGAGCCCCTTAAGGTAATAGTAGTTAACGACGGATCTACAGATTCCACTCCAGAGATACTACGCCGCTATTCCGATAGGATAACTGTATTAAATCTGGAGGAGAACACTGGGAACAAGGCATTGGCACTTAGAGAGGCAATACCATATTTGGAGGGAGATATTGTCGTCTATACAGACGCCGATTCGGTATTAGATCCCAAAGCCATGGAGAGGATGCTGATCCACTTTCTCGATAGGGATGTTGGGGGAATCTCAGGCTTCGTTAGATCTAAAGCGCACAACCTAATCACCGGTATCAGGGAAATTCAGTATATCTATGGACAGGAGATCCTAAAGAGGGGCATGGGGGTCATAAATGCAGTTCCTGTTATCCCTGGATGTGTAGGTGCAGTGAGAAGAGAGCTTTTTGATCCTCCTTCTGAAACAATGACCGAAGATATGGATATGACCCTCTCAATCCTCAGAGATGGGTACAGGGTGGTTTTTGAGCCAAAGGCCATAGTTTGGACATCAGATCCACCGAACTTGAGGTCTTATGTGAAGCAAAGTGTAAGATGGTATGCTGGCTACTTCCAAAACTTCAAGAAGCACTTCTTGAATCTTCCTAAGCGTGTCAAACTTCAGATGGCTGTTTCCGTGCTGGATAACTCTCTCTTCTCCATACTTTTACTAGCAACACTATTCTTACAGTTAATAACTGGAGATGGGTCCATTCCAATTGCACTCTTTGCTATAGAGATGTCCCTCTGGTTTGTACTAGCTACTCATGCGACGTTAACCAGGGGGAGGAGCGATCTCCTCGGTAGCCTACTCATAGCACCTCTATTCAGGGTCATTGACTCCGCTATATGGACATACTCTCTCATTAGAGAGATCTTCCTGAAGAAAGGAGACTTCAGATGGCATCGATCAGATAAAATTAAGCTTAGTCCGCGTGTTCATTAGACTAGCAACTCATAACCTTCGATATCTCCTTCAATTCCACCCCTCCATTACCATCGTCCAGCCACCTTATGATGGTATACTCCCCACTCACTCCATGGTTCACTAACCAAAGTAGGCCAGCCCTAGTTCCATACCTAGTTATACCAGCTACTCTCAGGAGGGAAAGGTTACCACACTGGATCTTCCATATTACAGAATAGTCCTCTACACCATAAGTGGATCTGAAGGTCAGATTTCGAAATCTAAGGGCATTATAATGACCATTCTCAGCTATGAAGGATATATTGATGTTTTTCCAACCAGGAGGATCCACTGCAGGCCCTCCTACCCTAACTATCACATTAGATGATCCCTCTTTCGGTATTACGTCCCTGTTCAGGGCCTTATCTATGGATGAATGGAATATGACTTGTCCCCTAGTTAGCTTGAAGGATCTATTCCCCCCTCTCAGGAATACCAGCAAGAAGGTACTAGGGACCCCTATCTTACCATCTGCTGGAAATATATTCATATCATCAAACCTGAGTATCCAACTACCTCTAGGCAGTTCGATCTCTCCTCTTCTCGATGTAACGTTTACTATAGACAGGATTTCACATCCATTCAGATTGAACTTCTCGACAATAACGCCATTCGGCGCCCTCAGAGCGGAGTAGTTAGCTAGGAATCTGGGTAAGTCGCTTAGCTTAACCTTCATCCCCATACTCAAGGGCGGAGTCGGATAACCCATGTCATCCAATGCACCAAGTTGGCCTATCACTAAGACCTTCTTTGCATATTCCGACAGTAGAACCCTCGACTCCCTAGTCAGGCATCTGATTTTAGGGGCTATGATGAAATCATATCTCTTTAAATCACCTTTAGAGATTTCCTTTACTGGTAAGATGTCGAACTGGATGCAATTCTCAGCCAATACCTTGATAACCTCCCTGAACACTTTCATGTGGACGGTTCCATCTACCTCGTAAGGACCAGCCACATACCTATCAACTAGGTCCCTAGTCACTCTAGAGAAGAGTACAGCTACCTTGCTCTGCTATTTTTCTCACTTGGGAGCATTGAAATGATATCAAAAGCCTTTCTCCTGAATTCTAGACTGACAGCCCCAGTCATCAGGCCATTTTCGGAGTTGGTCTCGAAGAATCCATCAGCAATGGCTAGAATGAGGCCGAGCTGCTTGGAAGAATCTATCGGTTTAAATCCATATGTTAATGGTACTATTGGTCCTGAGCTGGAACCCCTTACATGCTTCAGTATTGCATAGAAGCCAGCCCATTCCTCAAAACTTGCACTGTATAAACCTCTCTTCCAGCTTGGAGGAGCTATCTCTGGAACTTGGATCACTAAAGGATTTCCTCTTAGTAATGTCGGGTCATAAGCTAGCTCGGTCCCTCCATGATCGCAAGCAGAGCTCTCGACCATTAGGATACCATCTGCCTCGTATACTGCGTCTGCGATCTCCATAATGAAGTCCAAGACAGCTTCATGTCTCCACCTAAGCCACGCTCTAAACTCAAGGCTGTTGTCTGGGGATGAAGGAGGATCCATGTAGTAGGAATTCCTGAAGGAAGCCACTCTCCATTGTGATGCATCTGGCCACAGATCATACATATCTTCCGCTAAGTAGGAGGGTATATGAGGTACATCAAGCCATATGCCATCTGCTCCTCCCTTGGAGATTATCTCACCTACCCTAGCTACTATTATATCTCTATGTGGAGAGAGCGGAGATAGCCATAGATCAGTTTCTCCAGGTGACAGCCAAGGAAGATCTAACTTCTCACCCTTTACCTTAAGGACTCTCCCATCCAAGGACTTCTGTAACCATTCCTCATGGAGGAGCCTCTTGCTTGATATCACTTCAAGGGCAGGTAGATAGACCACGACACTCAACCCTCTTGAGTGGGCAATTGAGGTGAACGATTTAACAAGGTTTAGGGCCCTCGAGAATCCCTCACCGTACAGGTTCTCGTAGTCGCTCAAACCCACGTCAAGTTCAATGAGGGAGGTACTCTGAGAATAGACCTCATCTACAATCTCCTCGATATTAGGTCTTGAGTAAGGATTTATGTAGACTGATACGACCTTAGCTCCCCTTAACCACCTCAAGTGTATTGGATCGAGTTCTTTTACCCGTTTAAACTCCTCAAACACCTTCTTAATCATCTCGTACCTTTCACTACCGACACCCCACCAGTAGATGAATATACCATCTGCACCAGCTGCCGCTAACCACCTTCCCCTCCTACCAGCCTCTCTTACAGGATCTTCCTCATCAACTAGATCATTCAGGTAGGTTGAGGCAATGACCTTCTCAGCACCAGATACTCTAGCCATTCTCACAGCGTTGAAGTGCATTAACCTACTCTCGTCGGCGGGAACCATCACGTAAAGCGTACTGGTTAGTTTAGCTAGGGAGGAGAAGTCCAGTCCATAGATGGGGAGAGGATCCCATATAAGCAGGTGCGGCCTCACCACGAGCGAGGGATCTACCTCTCTAACGGAGTTCACTATTATCTCTAACATCTTAGTGACTTGGGCAGCCCTCCATTCCACCCACTTGGTCCATACATCCTCATTCGATTCTATGAAGGAAGCCCACTCCTCGGGAGTCCTACCCGAAACTCTTATACCGGTATCCCCTTCGAACATCCTTACGGTATATTCATCATAGCTGGTAGTGAGAGTTATGTCCTTTTCCTCTATATACCAATCAGAGAACTGGAAGTTGTCATTTACATCTATACCATCAAGTCCTAGGGATGCAACCTCCTTAAAGACCTTCTGGAGCAGGGAGATACATTCCGGTTCCCTTACAACGCGAGCAGGAGGTACTATCGCTTGGAAGTAATCATCACTGTAGAAGTTAGCTGGCTTTCCATTCGATAGGATAGCGATCCAGTCAGGATGGGCCCTCAGCCAGATCCTGTGGGGGATATTCACCCACCCATATACCTTTAGTCCTAGGGCCTTGGCAGCAGCTATGACCCTTATAGCCCAATCAGGGTTCCTAGTAGGCAGCACCTTTGAGGGATAAAGGGCCCTACCGTCGCCATCAACTAGTGTTACGAGGATGGCATTTGCTCCAATTTCCCTAATCTTAGTTAACTCGTAGGTAATATCGCAAGATTGGTTGGGACAAGGATCGTATACGCCTAGCTCGTAATCATGCCGAATATCTCTATAGCCCAGCGTGTAAGGAACTGTTATTGATATCAATATTAGGAATAGAACAGGGAGCCGACAGTTCACAGGAGTCTAAGGGTTGTGTTAAATATAACGTTGGACCTGCTAATAGCATGCCTTACACTGCCCATTATGAACAAATTTATTACCTTTGACTTCTCTAATAAGAGGGATGAGGGGCTCCTACTATGGATTAGTAGTACTCCTAGTTCCTCTATTACTAGTTCAAGTGTTGGCTGTAAACACGATAAGCGCCACTTCTGATTCAACCATCCTGCTGGATACAGATCCCTCGGATGGTACTGATTATGGTACTCAGAACTACGGGGCATATTGGACTTTGAAGGTGGGTAAATTTTGGCATTCCGGTAAGGTAATATATGTGGCTAGAACAGTCTTGGACTTCGACCTTTCCTCAATAAGCTGTGCCGTAAGTAAGGCTGAGCTCGTCTTAACGGCCATAAGTGGAGGAGACATAATGCTGAGAGTCTTTCCACTAGATAAGGGGTTCGTGGAGAGCGAAGTCACAGGAAAGAGGGCCAAGTCAGGAGATCCATGGAATGGTGGGGAATATGATAAGGCAAATCAGCTCGATCACAAGTACTTCTCCCACCTGTCCTCAGGACAGGAAGTGAGGCTCGATGTCACAGAATGGGTGAGGTCCTACAGGCGTGGTAATCCCGTATATGGCCTTATAATAGACTCAGGTGGATCAGATGGAAATGCCTCCTTCTACAGCAGAGAAACGGGTTATGGTCCCAGAATAGAGTATGAGTGTATCCTATTTGGACCTCCCACCTCGATTCCCCTGACACCGACCACTACATCATCGACTACATCTACCTCCACGACGACAAGTCCTACTGCCACTTCCCCACCTGCTTCTCTCTTCTACCTTGGGATAGACCCTCCCTATCTCCAATTAGAGAGGGGCTCCTGGGGAGAGGTTGAGGTCAAGGTGAGTAGCTTACTCCCAGGAATTGGAGTCTCCTTAAGCGTCAAGGGCTTGCCTCCTGGAGTCTCCGCGTCCTATACTAAGTCAAGTGGAACCACGCCCTTTAACAGTACACTCAGGATAATGGTATCAAGCGGAGCACCGTTAGGAAGCCATAACCTTGAGATAGAAGCTACTTCAGGGAGTAGGGCATGGAAAAAGACCCTTACCCTCGAGATCGTGGAGAAACCGAAGCCATTCTTCTTCGTGAAGATAAGTCCTCCGGCAATCATATCTTCGCCCGGAGATGAAGTAAGCTACACTATAGAGGTGATACCAGTTAATGGCTTCTCAAATCAAGTAACCCTGAGCTTTAAGGCACCACCGGCGTTCTCTCCAACCCTTGATGTGCCGTCAGGAACCCCGCCCTTCAAATCGAATCTGAGGTTAATAGTTCCATCAAACGCAAGGGAAGGTGTAATTAGAATAGGGGTCTCTGGAGAATCTGGTCCATTGAAAGTAAGGGATGACTCCGTCCTGATCATAAAGTCGGCAGGCCATGCTACTACCACGAGGACCTCTAGGAGCATACCATCTACTTCGACCGGCATGCTAACATCGATCTCCACCTATACCACTAAGACATCCGCTTATACCACAACCACAGGTCCTAAGACTCAGATGAAATCACCACCAGTCCCCCAACCAACAGAAGAAGTCATAACAACGACATATACTGAGGTTCTAGAGGTGGAAAAGGAGATTCCTTGGACTCTAGTGGCTGTAGCAGCCATTCTACTCATACTAGGAGTATTCTTGTTCCTCAGGAGGCCATCGAGCTAGATCTCACCCTTTTCAGCTTTTTAGTATATACATCACGATGCTATCATCATTGATGGCTAGGTGAGTTATCGAAGTAATTGTTCACGACCAAGAGTTACTGCAACTCGTATGATAGTTAATCATTTTTAGCACTCGCCTCTCGAACAGCGGATGATCGGGACCCTCATAAATACGCTGACTGTCTTAGCTGGCTCATCGATAGGTATACTCTTGAAAAGAAGGCTCCCAAAGGGCGGTTCCAGCGTAATTTTCAATGTAGTTGGTCTCTTTACCCTATATCTAGGACTGGACATGGCTCAGAAGACATCAAGTCCAGTAAGTCTAATCCTAGGGTTGCTCGTAGGGACTATAATTGGAGAGTGCCTGAGGCTCGAAGACCTAATGGAGGGGAGTGCCGAGAAACTCAGGAAGAAAATCGGAGGGGACTCCAACTTCGTTGAAGGTATGATAACAGCATTCCTCACTTTCTGCATAGGTCCAATGACAATAGTCGGATCAATAAGGGATGGAATGGGCGATCCCTCAATAATATTGGCGAAGGCCGTAATGGATGGCTTTGCATCTATGGCATACGCTACAGCCTTAGGGATGGGCGTCATCTTCTCAGCAATACCCCTCTTGTTATTTCAAGGCTCTCTTACGATTGTCGGTTCCCTGTCCGGATATCTGTTCCCAAGTAAGGTGATAGCAGATCTTACGGGGGCTGGTGGAATTATACTACTTGGATTAGCGATAAGGCTCCTAAAGCTCAGGGAAATAAAGGTGGGGAATATGCTACCTAGTCTGCTAACAGTCCCTCTAATCTCCTTCTTTCTAAAATTCTAATAGAAACGTATATAATCCCTTCCTTCCAATTGAGAAGGTGAGAGATTGAGTTCTAAAGTCCCCAAACTTGGAGAACCCTTTAAACCATCTCCCAAGCTGATAAGGCTTTACTTCATATATTTACTGCTTGTAGTACTGTTCCTTATCCTCCCTTGGTATATTCCTCTAGCTCTACTAGCTCCTCCCGGCGTAACTCTAGTAGTCACCTTCTTCATCCTTATAGACATAGGTTTAGCAGGCTACTGGATCCTGAAGTACTATGACTCACTAGTCTACAAGCTGACAGGAGAAGAGGTAGAATGTAGGAAGGGGATCTGGTTCAAGAAAGTTAGCGTAGTTCCCTACAACAGGATTACGAATGTAGATGTGATTCAAGGCCCCATTTCGAGGAAACTGGGAATCGCTACCTTGAAGCTACAGACAGCGGGTTACTCAGGACAGGTATCGAGAGCCGAAGCGAGGATAGATGGTTTGGAGAATTATGAGGAGATTAAGGACTTGGTTCTTGGGCTTATCAGGAGAAGGAGGCCAGAGGCCGTTGAAACATTCGAAGAGCCTTCAGGCATGGAAAAGATAGTAACGGAGCTTGTTGAGATAAGGAAACTCCTAGAAAAGTTGGTTAAGTCTGACTAGCCTTAACTCCCACCTCTATAACATAGAGGGCAAAGAGCACTGTTGTAGCCACCATAATAGCACCAGAAAACCAGAAAGGAACTATGTAGCCTGTTAGCCTAAAGCCTAAGAGTTTGATCTCGTGAGGCGCATAGATGGCCACTAAATAGCTTCCAAGCATGGCTCCAACCATCATCCCCGTATTGAAGAAGAGCTGCTGTAGCCCGAAGATAGTCCCTCTAACCTCAGGACCCACGAGCTCCGCCTGCAAGGTCCTCATTAGGGGCATTCCCATGCTGAAGGATGTAGTGAAAACCAACATCGTGAGTAAGATACCGATCCAGTCCGTGATGAAAGGTACTAGAAATATAGCAGGCCTAGATATGATGTAGCTAAACAGTATGAAGGGCTTCCTTCTCGAGAAACGATCGCTCAAGTACCCTGAGATCATTGTAATGGGTAAGCCCGCAACTCCCATTATGAAGAGAAGGCTACCAATAATTGCAGGGTCCTTTATCACTTTCTCGACAATGTACACTATGAGTGCCGTATTCATAACACCCATGGCTATTCCATTTGCGACACCGTTGACGTAAATTGTTTTAATGCTCCTAGAGATCTCCGAGGGCAGCTCCTTCAAGATCCTAGCTATTTCCTTGAAACCCGCTCTGAGGGTTTTAACCGCTGATGTGAACTCTATTTTCGGTAGCATGAACGCGAGACCGGTTGATATGAAGCTGAGTAAGGCCATAATTAAGAAGGGGGATTTTAGCGCAAATAGGTAATCCGAAGGACCCGCTATCTGAATATAAAGCTTGTAAACAGCAGCTCCAATCCCTGGGCCTATGATGTCTCCAAAGTTCTGTGTCATGACGTACAGGGAGAGGGCCTTACCTCTATTACTGGGATTAGTTACATCTGCTAGATATGCTTCAGCTACCGGCCAGGTTATGCCAGAAGCTATTCCAGTCAAGGCCCTAAGTAGAATTAGGCTTAATACATCATTAACAAGTATCATCCCGAGCGATGTGAGGGTGTAGAGAGCCATACCCAGTACTATCATATTTTTCCTCCCGAGTATGTCACTTAATGTTCCTGAGAAGGCTGCAATTGGTGCCCTAGTGACCATAAAAGCTGCCATGAGAGCTCCGAACTCTACAGCACCTTCATGGGCCGCTATTGTTCCAGTTGTGAGCTCTGGGATCTGTTTCAAGATTCCTTTGAGCGCTAATACTAGGTAAGGGAAAACCGGGGTGGCGGCTGAGAACCCCACACCTATTATCAAGGAAATTGACAGCGTTATTATGAGGGCAATCCGCTCGGTTGTTAGCCTCATTTGCTCCCCTCAGGCTTATAGCTAATTCATTATATACTCATCAGGTGGCAGCTTGAGTGATGAGCTGGAGAACATAGTGAAAGAGCTAGGTGGCGAGATAATTCATGTAGGGACCAGTGTGAAGACCGTTTCCCAGACAGCAGCTGCACTCGGAGTCAAACCTAAACAAATTATAAAGTCTCTCCTCATTATAACAGAAGGCGAGGGCCCTATACTTGCTATTTTAGATGGCGAGTCTAAACTGGACCTAAGGAAGCTCAGTGAGAGGTTTGGGTACTCTAGGCTAGCTACCCCCAAGGAGGTTAAGAGGATAACGGGATATGACGTTGGAGGAGTGCCTCCCATCGGTATCGATGTAAGAACGATCATGGACGATAGGGTACTAGAAAACAGCGAAGTTTACGGGGGTGGAGGCTCTACAGATAGGCTCGTGAAGCTAAGCCCTAAGAAGATAGCAGAATACCAAAAGGCCGAGATCACTAGGATAAGGGAGTAGAACTATCCAAGATTTAGCTGAGTCAAGACCTCCTAATAGTGTACATTGCAGATGAAAGAGTTCTTAAGCAGTTTGAGGGAAAGGAGCAATTGATGGGGCATATAAAAAGTATAGAGCAGATAGGCATGAGTAACTGATGCCGCTATTCCCTTAGAGCGGCACTTACCATCTGAAGTAGGACGGGTCTATCATGCTCCTTCCATCCATGAGGGCTCTCTTTAAGCACTTTATACTAAGTATAAGTGATGTGAAGTTACCGAATTAACCTGGGCTTTAGAGATAGGGCTGATGGGCATACAGCGAGTCCGCCTAGCGCAGTGCAACGAAGTTCCTTTGGGAGCATCTTGCCCACTGAGTAGACGGCATCAACAGTTTCATCATAAGGTATCGGGTTCTCATAGCCACCCATTACTAGATCAGCACATACGAAGGAGGAAGATGCAGCGATAGCATTTCTAGTGTGACAGGGAATCTCTACGAAACCTTGAA
>JAGGTZ010000101.1 GCA_021158805.1 Thermoproteota archaeon
CATCCCTCCTCTTTGAACTACCAAATTTTAAAATCCACCAATGTACTAGGCTGAGGTGAAGGGTGTAAACTTTGACCGTAGCAGGCAGGTATCTAGAGAAGCTCGTCTGGAGGAGGCGGAAGGAAGATCTTGATCTCGTGAAGCTGTGGAGAGATAGACTAATACGCTGGAGGAGGGAACCTGCAGTCGTAAGGATAGAGAGACCCACTAGAATAGACAGAGCAAGGACACTTGGTTATCGAGCCAAGCAAGGCTTCATTGTAGTTAGGGTTAGGTTGAGAAAGGGAGGAAGGAGGAAGGGTAGGCCTAGATCGGGGAGAAAACCAGCTGGTCTAGGAATTACGAAGTTAACTCCTGGCAAGAGCATAAGATGGATCGCTGAAGAAAGGGCAGCCAGAAAGTTCCCAAACTTGGAAGTCCTCAGTTCCTACTACGTCGCGGAGGATGGCAGGTACTATTGGTATGAGGTAATAATGGTGGACCCGCACCACCCTGTGATAAAGTCGGATCCCAGGATAAACTGGATCCTAAACCCAGCTAACAAGAGGAGAGTATTCAGAGGACTGACGAGCGCTGGAAAGAAGTCTAGAGGACTCAGATCATCAAGAGGAATACCTGCTATAGTTAAAAGGTTCAAAAGGAAGAGGAGACTAGCTAAAATGGGGGCTTAGCCTCTTGGTCAATTTTCTCCCAAGATCAGCAGAGCTAACCACGATGGTATATCCGACGGAGCTAGAGGAGAAAGTAAAAAATATCTTTACATATCTGATAGGAGACTATTTTTCTTTTAGGGAAGAGAGAATAACCAGCCATTATGGATACTCTTTCAAGGTGTTAACAGTAAAGTTAGACGGGAAAAAGGCAGCTTCTCTCCTTAAGAAGGTTATATGTAAAATGGATGAACTAGATTTCCTAAAATTCATAGACAGGCTTGGTAACTACGTTGATGGAAGAAATCTCTATATTAGGCTAAAGAAACAGGACATAATCTTAGGGAGATTCGGCCTCTATGAAGGAGAATCAGGAGGGTATATACGGATCAAGGTGACCTTTAAGAGGCCGGATCTACAAGCTATCAGGGAATATATACGTAATATGAGGGAATTAGAGTGTACGTAGATATCATAAACCCCGAGACCCCTGATTTAATAGAGCCAATGGTGAGGAAGGCTCTTTCTATAGGATATTATAAAGTTGGTGTAATTACGGAAGATGTCGCAGTCACACAGACTATAGGGGACAAGAACGTATTTTGGGTCTATACCCTGCGATTAGATGATCTGACCATGAAGGGCAGGAGGGCACGGAATAAAGTTGATCTCATCATAGCTACTACCAAGGACCTAGGCGAGACTAGGAAAGCCACAATGAGTAAGCTGGTGGATGGCGTTATGGTGTCATATAATTCTAGGAGGCCGAAATTCGACTATGTGTGTGCAAAACAGCTCAAGAGAAACGAGGGGGCGCTGTTAATTCCTGTCAAGAGGATAATCTTGAATATGAGGGAGCGTCCTCAGATAATCAGTAATATCGAACTAGAAGTTAAGATAGCCCTGAGAGCAGGGATATACCCCGTAATTGCCTCGTTCGCCACATCTACATACGAAATAGTTCCGCCGAGGCTTTTAATATCCTTTGGAGAATTCTTTCTGGGAATGACGAGGTATCAAGCGAAACTCTCATTGAAGGACTTTCCTATTTATATGCTAAGTTCTGAAAGAATTGCCAAGATCAAAGGAGTGAGCAGGCCGTGAGATTTAAGATACCGATAGATCTCAAGGATAGGAGGAGGTATATCTCCCTTATTGCAGAGACAAATCAAGAAAGATTAGGGGATCTCTTAAGAGGGGCTATAAGAGAATTATCTGGAGTTAAAGGCCTCTCAACATATAGATTCAAAGTGATTGGTTTGGGGAATGGTAAACTCATACTGAAGACTACAGAAAGCTCTATTCATGCTATACTCAGTGCGCTGTTGACGATCCACTATGAAAGAAAAGC
The DNA here is from genome assembly GCA_021158805.1 of Thermoproteota archaeon. GTDB lineage: Archaea > Korarchaeota > Korarchaeia > Korarchaeales > Korarchaeaceae > Korarchaeum. The sequence continues at coordinate 2,002 of JAGGTZ010000101.1, forward strand.
TGCTATAGACATTAAGGGCATTTCAGGAACTCTGAGGAAGGCAAAGTCTTTATTTAAGGAGGACTCTGCTCCTATTAACGGGGACTAAACTTACATCAAAAAGGAAAACTCTATATGTCTAGGACATTTCAATGCCTGATCAACGCAATGGGGTGAACAAATGTTTCCTCAGGTAACTGGATATGATAGGGCAATTACCGTCTTCAGTCCAGATGGTAGGCTTCTTCAGGTAGAATATGCTCTTTCCGCAACTAAAAGAACGCCTCTTGCCTTAGGGGTCAGATGTAAGGACGGCGTAGTCCTTTTAGCTGTAAGGAAGTATATATCCCCTCTAGCTACCCCTCCCGAGAAGATATACCAGATAGACAATCACATAGGGGCTATAGCTGCTGGGCTTGTGGGTGATGGGCTCGTATTAATTGAGAAGAGTCGAATAGAGGCCCAATACAATAGGCTAATTTATGGAGAGCCTATCACGGTGAAGAACCTAGCTAAGAAAGTGGCAGTCCATAAACAGCAGTTTACACAGTATGCGGGCTTAAGGCCTTTTGGGGTAATGATGATCTTTGGAGGAATAGACGAGGAGCCTGAGCTATATGTGACACACCCAGGAGGTGCTTTCTATAATTACGCGGCCTTCGCTGTCGGGAAGAATTCTGATAAAGTTAATGAGACGCTTAAACAGACCTATAAAGAGGACATGAGTCTAGAGG
>JAGGTZ010000038.1 GCA_021158805.1 Thermoproteota archaeon
CTCTCCTAAGGGACTTCAATAAGGAAACTAAAACTGAGGCAAAGAACCTGCTTGGAATCTTGTACTTCTCAGCTAACCTTCTAAAGAGTTCAACCCTCCCACTATCGAATAGCTCCCATGCCAGCTCTTCAGTCAATCCAAATTTACTAACTAGACTGCTTACTATATCTTTAGGCATGGCGGGAAGCTTGCTGCTCACTTCTCTCAAGATTTTCCTAGTATTTACGGGTAATACGTCAGTTTCAGGATACATCCTTGCTGATCCAGGCATAGGCCTCATAAAGGACGTATTACCGTCTGGTAAAGCCTTTCTGGTCTCATTGGGCACTCCAATTAGCGCATATTTCATCCTCTCCTTCACGGAATTCAGAGCCAATTCGGCTGATACCACATCCCCTATAACTAAGATGAAGCTATCTCTCTCCTCGCAGGAGAGAGCTTTTCTCACGGAGGTTACCTCTTCCTCACTAATCCCATATCCCGGTAACTCATCCCCATGAAGTATTCCCTTAACCCCACCGAATACCCTAGCATAATCTGCTAATTCGGTACCAAACCTCCTTCCTGGCTGGATCTCCCTTCCAAGGATCCCTTTAAAACCCTTAGCCCTGATTCCAAAGACCTTGGCCCCTTTAGAAAGGGATCTCTTTACAACTTTCGAGCTGCTACTCTCGAATAAATGAGTTACATCTACTATAGGAGAATCAATCTCTTTCTCCACAACCCCTCTGGATAGAAGCTCTTCCCTTATCTCTAGTAAGCTTAGCTGCCTCTGGACCTCTCTCCTAATAATTTCAGGTATTAGGTCAAGCTCTTGAACTCCTTTAATCTCCTGCCTTGCCCCTCCCTCGATTGATACATTTATATCCTGCCTTATCGTCCCAATCCCCCTCTGAACCCTTCCAGTTGCTCTCAAAATCCTTCCGAGTATAAGAGCAGCCTCTCTGGCCTGATCAGGATGCCATATATCTGGTTGAGTGGCCAACTCCACTAATGGGATGCCTAACCTATCTAATCGATATCTCGCCATCTCGGGGGTACTATCAACGATATAAGCAGATTCCTCCTCTAGACATAACGTAGCCATTCTGACCGGTCCCCATTTAGTCTCTATATAGCTATTATCGTCTCCTACAGCAACAAGGGCAGTTCTCTGAAATCCAGTAGTATTGCTGCCATCAACTACGATCTTTCTCATTACATGGACCTCATCTACAGGCCTCATTTTCAGCATGAGCGCTATCATAATCGTGATTCTTAGGGCATCCTCGTTTAACGGATGTGGGGGTGATTCATCGGCCTCTACTTCACATGTAGTATCGTAGTAAATCCCATAGAGGAAATCTCTTTTTCTCAGGGACTCAAACCTGGCTGCCGGATCAAGGGCCCCGAGTTCACTATATGAAATACCTAGTCTCCTCTTGATCCATGTATGTGGTTCGTCCTCTCTTAGATTAGATGGACAGTTACAGAACAGCTTATGGCTATCTAGACGCTGGTGTATCTCTAGACCCACCTTTAATCCAAGTTTATCGTAGTCATACTCCATGTCTCACACCCCAGCACGGAGGAAAGACATCTAAACCTAAGTGAGACCCAAGCTCTCCAGCTATATTAGTCCTCATGATTCTTCTTACATCATTTAAGTCCTTAGCATGCCCTAAAGCATACATAAGCTTGACAAGGGCTACTTCAGGAAGCATATCTTCCCCAGGTATGACACCAGCCATTAATAACCTCCTACCGGTCTCATAGACTTTCAAATCAACTCTACCAAAGAGACATTGAGAAGTAATTACCACAGGCTTTCCTTCCTCGATTATCCTCTTAATTACCGGAATTAGCCATCTCGGAGTGTGTCCAAGACCTGTTCCAGCTATAACTATTCCATTCGATTTTTCTGCTATGGACTCAAGGATCTCCTCAGTGATACCTGGCCATGTATATAGTAGGGATACCTTGGGATCAAATGCATCATCTAACTTAGCCTCGCTTCTACCTTCCCTTCTCCTCCTGAACCTATTATTCAGAATCTCTATCTTATCTCTAGTGATCTTGGCTAGAGGGGGTTCATTTACTGGCTGAAAAGCATCTCTTCTTGATGTGTGTAGTTTTCTAGCTCTAACTCCCCTAATAGCGTAGGCATAGTCGTCATGAGGGCTCCCATGCATAACGATGACGGATTCAGCTATTGGTCCTGCTGCAGCAATTTTAGCGGCAGCTATAAGATTGAGCACAGCATCTGTGGAAGGCCTATCTATGGATCTCTGAGAACCCACTAGTACTACAGGCTTATCTAAGTCCCTTAACATGAAGGCGAGGGCTGCTGCTGTAAAGTGCATAGTATCAGTTCCATGTGCTATCAGGACACCTTCTGCTCCCTTCTCAAGCTCTCTTTGAATGGTTCTAGCCATAATCGCCCAGTGATCGGGCGTTAGATTCTCACTAAACTCGGCGAGGAGTGGAACATAGTCTATATTAGCTATGTCTGCTAGCTCCGGCACTATGTCCAATAGTTCCTCTGGCTTCTCGTGAGAGACGACAGCCCCAGTAGAGTAATCGACCCTAGAGGTAATTGTACCTCCAGTAACTATGAGCGGAACATAGGGCAGATCTGATCTGAACCTTAGCTCAGGAAGCTCTCTATGCTTAATGGGCTCTCCTTTTCGAACTAAGTGAACCTTAGCGCCATCGATGTGAATTCCAATGTTGTATCCATTATCCAATTTCACTATGATATGCTCATCATCTAGGATTTCAGGTCTCGGCATCAGTATACCTTCATAATACCTTCCGTCCTTCTCTATTCTTACTCTGTCATAATCCTCAATGCCTAACGATTCTAGCAACTTCTTTACCTTTCCATAATAGTGAAGCGGCATATCGGTTCTCCAAGGATAGAGTAGATAAAAAAATAAAGGGCTACTTTATCAGAGGTCTAAATTTGTAGGAGTATGCTATAAGACCAGATTCTCCACTCACTCTTGTCTTCCTGAGTACCATTTCCACCTCCATACCTTCTTTAACGTCCGAGGGCTCGACATCAGTTAATTGGGCAGTTAGTCTAGTCCCATCTTCTAGCTCAATTATGGCTATCACATAAGGCGTATAGTATTCATAACCTCTCGGCGCATTCCAAATGACCGTGTAGTTCACTACATTACCCTTTCTAGGTAGATTAATTGGCTTAACATTCCTTGATCCACATTTAGGGCATATGTCCTCTCGGGGAATCATTCTATATCCACAGTCTTGACATTCCCCTCCTTCTAACCTATACCTGGCTGGTATTTCCCTCCAATGAGCTGGTACACTCTGCCAATAAGCCCACATACTCACACCCCCCTTATTAGATGGATAATAACGTTGCTGGCTAACCCGCCAGCGCTTAGAGTAAGAGCGGTCTTAGCTCCCTCTACTTGCGCACCCTCGGCCCTTCCTGTTACCTGTAAGAAAGCTTCTGCGATCTGGTACACTCCAGTAGCCCCTACTGGATTACCCCTAGCCTTTAAGCCACCTTCTGGATTTACTGGGGTTGGTCCATCTCTATCAGCTCCACCGTTCTTGAACAACTCTGGAGCTTTGCCTCTCTCCGCTAAACCAAGCTCCTCTGTAGTTATATAGCCTAGAACGCTGGAGTAGTCATGTATATTATATAGATCGATACTACCCCTCTCGATATTAGCTCTCTCCAATGCCTCAGAAAAGGCAGCTCTTATGGCCGGCATTTCCGTTAAGCTTTCTCTCCTATAAATGGCTATCGTATCTGTTGCATGTCCCACAGATAGAATCTCAGCATTACCATTGGGACCATCAGGCTCCTTAGAAAGGACTATTGCAGCAGCTCCATCACTTACCGGTGCTAAATCAAGCAAAGTTATGGGTTCAGCGATCATGGGCGATCTCATATAACTTTCCGGTTTTAACTTGAATCTAAGTTGAGCATGAGGCGTATCTACAGCATTCTTATGCATTAAGAGTGGGAAGTATGAGAAGTCTTCTCTATTGACTCCATATTTCTTCATATACTCGCGCATCACAAGCGCATGCATTGCATCAAGAGTACCTCCTGGGAACCCCTCGTACTCGGAGTCTATTGCTGTTGAAAGAGCTGATGTCGTGTCCTCTAGTGAGGTATAATCCGTCATCTTCTCAACCCCAACTACTAGGACCCTCTCAGCCATCCCACTGGAGATAAGTCCTTGAGCCACAACGGAAGCGGCAGCACCTGATGCACCAGCAGCCTCTACCTTAATTGCAGGTGTTCCTATCTTGCCTAGATGGGACACCACATATGAGCCTAGATTCTCCTGTCCATTTATAACGCCCGAGAGCATGTTGCTCACGACCACATAATCGACATCCTTTCCGTAATCCTCTAACGCCTTTACAGAGGCCTCAACCGCGAGATGTCTCAAGGACTTACTCCAGTGATTTCCAACTGGTGTTAACCCTACACCAACTATATACACCATAAGAACACCTCCCTAGTAAGCACTAAAGTCATGTAGCATGCGGATCATCCTTCTATACCTAGCATAAGTCGTGTAGTCTACGTATCTCTTCCTATTCACGTAGTCCATTACTTTGGGTGCCAGATCCCTAACTTCCTCTATCTTATCGTTGACCTCGATGTGGAATGCGTCACTACCTGCTCCTGAACCAAAGGAAACGACTAGTATCTTCTGACCAGGCTTCGCTTGATCTAAAACTGCTGCAAGCCCAACTAAGGCGGAACCACTATAAGTATTACCTATATAGGGCGTAATAAGTCCAGGTTTTATTTTATCTGGAGTGAAGCCGAGCCTAGTACCGACTCTAAGTGGGAACTTCCCATTCGGTTGATGAAAGATAGCGTAGTCGTAATCGTCTGGAGTTGTGCCTATCAACCCCATTAGCTTCTTAGCAGCAGTCATTATATGCTTGAAATAGGCAGGTTCTCCTGTAAATGCTCTCGTATGAGCCGGATATCTCTCGTGCTGCCTCCTCCAGAAGTCAGGGGTATCCGTTACATGCGACAGGGATGCCTCTATAATAGCTATGGACTCCTCGGCGGGACCTAGTATGTAGGCTGCACCTCCCGCTGAGGCAGTATACTCTAAAGCATCGCCCGGCGCTCCTTGAGCGGTGTCAGCCCCAACAGCTAAGCCATAATCTATCATTCCAGAGCCGATTAACCCTATTATGGACTGTATAGCCTCAGTTCCGGCTTTGCAGGCGAACTCGTAATCAGCGCCCGTTGTGAGCCTATCTTCACCACCAGCACCGAGGGCTTCTATGAGCATTGTAGCAGTTGTCTTCACGGCATAGGGCTTTGACTCAGTTCCTACATATACAGCCCGCAGTTTGGAGGGGTCTATCCTAGCCCGCCTCAAGGCATTAACGGAAGCCTCGTAAGCTATCGTAAATGTATCTTCGTCTAGTCCCGGTACGCTCTTCTCTTCAACCATTATTCCTGCGGCATATCTCTTCCAGTCCCTTCCCCAGCCTCTGGCAAGCTCTTCAGATCTTATCCTCCACTGTGGTACGTAGACTCCCCATCCCACAATTCCTACCTTCCTATCTGCTCTCATTATGATCACCTCTCCTAAAGGATAGTTGAAGATAGAAGCCGCCAATCGAGGGTATAGCTTTACCTTGGCACACCCTGCCGGATACCTAAAAAATCATTATGCTATGACCGGAAAATAAACAAAAAAGAAGATTTAGCAGCCCTTACACAGATCACCTTCAGATACATCATCAGTATATGGAAGTTTGTTAACTATCGAAAATTTTGATGTAAAAATATAGCATTTGTCGAGTGTTCACCTTTCTGCTCTCATAATCCGCTGGTAAGCCTTTAATAGAGCAAATCCAACTATATCTATTGAAATTATAGATCCAATTAGGATATAAGCAAACATCTCTAGGAATGGAAGATTTAGAAGCTGATGGAGATAGGCAGCCACTACAAGAGATACTGTCACAGGCATTTCCGCTAATGCTAAGTAAGGCTTCTGTCTCAGCTTCCAAGCTATAGCTGTAGCTAATAAGTTGGCCAGTGAGCCTCCAATAGCATCTACTATCCCAAAAGGTCCAATCATATTAGCGATAAAGCAACCGAGTGCTGTTCCAAATACCGCTGGAGGTCCTAAGACAATGGAGAGAACTAATAAACTATCTGCCACCCTGACCTGGATCGCATAGAATGATATGGGCGATAACAAAATGGTTAAGACTGCATAGGCTGCAGCGATTACGGCAAACATTGCGATGTCTTTGGTTAAACTGTTGCTATTCATATAATCACCGGGCAACCGCTGGCCAAGGCTATTTAAGAATTTTGCCCGTTTCCATGTACCACAAGTATAGGTCGAGCTCTGCTAGAGTTAGGCCAGATATCTCAGCTATTTTCCTCAGAATATCCTCTATTTCCATGTATTTCTTCCTAGTAAGACTTCTTGGTCTCTCTATTATACCATACTTGACCAATAGGTCTATTATATGGAAATCGATTATGGCTACGTTCTTGAATCCTATATTTCGGAGGAAATGACTGGCTTCCTTATAACCTAAACCCTTTACGTTTTTCACAAGCCAGTCCCTTAGCAGAGCTTCATCATCGAAGCTCTCCAATACTTTCTTAAGCTTACCCAAGTATTTCCTAGCCTCAACTATATACTTAGCTCTAATTTCAGGATACCTGTGACCTAATTCTCTTAGCTTTCTAGCTAGCTCATCTAGAGGCAAGGACAAGAAACCAAGATCTATTTCCTTCTGTATCCTAATTCCCCTCTCTGCACTATAATTAGCAGTTAGTATGCAGAAGCATAGCTCTTTAAAGAGATCTTCTTCGGTCCCTCTCCCTAAAAGCTCGAACTCATTCATCCTTTGTCTTACGATGTCGCCTATGGGTCCTTCCTTTAACTCCTTCAGTTCATCGACTAGCCTATCGATGCCACTCAATGTATCACATCCCACATTTTAGTTTGTATTTCACAATGGTGCTATCCTCCAGTTCTCTGATCTCTGTTAGTTGAGAATATAACCCCTCATCTTTGAGGATTAGTCTGAAATCTTCGAAATAATCATAGAATCCACATGTACGGCAGAGGTTTCCTGTAAACTCTACTTTAAGCGTGTCATCACTCACTTCTAAGACTCTAGCCCTAGCTTCTGGAGCTCTAAAAGTATTAAAACTATCAACGGCCTTAGAGATGATTCTGTATTTGTCTTCATTCTCAGCAGAGAATTTTACACGAAATTTCCATAGTCCATACCTATTACAGAGAACCCTTAGATAGATTTCGCCTCTTGGTAATTCTAGTTCAACCTCAGGCCTATCACCTGGGTTAAATATCCTTATTATCCTCTTAGGGGTTACCACTTCTAACCATATTATATGGTGCTGCTCAGTCATTTCATGCGGAGTTGCACCGATTTCTAAGACCACAGAGTCGTCTTTTCTCCAAGTACTTGGCCTATGATCCTCTGCAAACTCCCCATCTACCTTCTCAACTAGTGGCGCCATGGGCTTACCGCAGCAGAGCAATAATCCCCTCCCAGGATTAATTACCTCGATCATCTTCCCACATATTCCGCATCGTAGTATCTGGCTTCTCTGCAGCATTTTTGAATCTAAATTCCATGGATAAGAGGGATTTATTAAGTTTGAGTGTTAGCTATGGTA
>JAGGTZ010000096.1 GCA_021158805.1 Thermoproteota archaeon
ACCAAAGACTTCGCCCTATTTTGCCCGATAAGACGCTTTTACTAGACTTCGCTGGAACATCTACTATCTTGCGTAGATTTCAAAGTCTTAAACCAAGAACGGTAATTCTCCTACATCAGCCCAGCTTTAATGAACCTGCTTCTTTCTTCCTAGATTTGGAATACCAGTTAATGAAAATTATCCAATACAGGAATAGCAATGCGATAATGCTAATCCAGTATGGTTTTTCGAAAACGGGTTTCGGTGACGTATTGAGATATACTATCACACTTACTGTTACTATTACCGAAAGTATGCAAACGATAACTTTCCGCAGTTTGTTACTTTCCGTCACGACACCTTCACTTCATGTAGTTACGTCTAGAATGACCTAAAAAGGTTATGTCCTAAGCCTCTAGCTCAATTCTCCTTTAGGTCTCGCTCTCGGACTTTCCACCTTTTATAGCTATCCTGATATTCTTGCAAATTCCTTAGCCCACACTCTCACCTTATTCTATATTCTATATTTTAAGAAAAAGCTAAAGTTTATCCAGCTTCTGGCATCTAAGGCTTCTAAATATACCGTTAATCCACCTTTTGCCCTTCTCCGTTAGAATAAATTTTCCATCTTTTAATAAGACAGGGAGAATGAGTTTTCGATATTCTCCTCACTTTTCCATCTCCTTTATTTAGATTTTCTTTCACGTATGCTCTTGATAATTCCGGCCAATAGATTTATTCTCGGAACCCTCCTCATATAATCTTTGTATACTTCGCCGAATTTCTCGATATTCCTCTTCTCTTCCTCGACAATTTCGACGCATAATAGAGAAAGTAACACTGACCCTATGGCTACGCTGATAGGATGCTGCGCCATAGAGATTAACGATATTATTATTAGCATGTGGCCTAAGAACTCCGGATGCCTCACATAAGCATATAGCCCATTCTGAATGAAGGTCTCTCTCATTCTATATCTTCTCCGTGTTTGACTCGAACTTACTAGGATGACTACACCACAAGCAAAGATTATCCAACCAGCATATAATGATGTAGCTAGATTTGCAGAGTTATAGAAGATGATTGAGGACACGATTAATGATATGTATAACGTGATGTAAAGTATGTGGCCGATGAGATGAAGAGCCCTTTCATCTTTCAAAATAATCCTACCCCTTATCATGATAGCTTTTCGTAATTAATTATTATCTTTTAGGCGAGCGCTTTTAATAAAGATTTAAATAAGAAAACGCCTGATACAACATTCCCTACAGTCTACTTTTAAAAGCTTACTGGTAAATCTTATTGGTGATCCCGCCCCGCACCAGGCATCTTTATTAAAGCTAATACCGCGCTTATGTGAGAGGAGGATGGCATTGAAGCCAACTGGCCCAACAAATCCTAGGTTGATTAAGATGATAAATAAGCTCGAAAAGGCTTCTAGGGTAAATAATGCTCCAATATGGAGGGATGTAGCTAATAGGCTCAGGAAGCCTACACGGTCTAGAATAGAGGTTAATCTTTGGAAAATAGACAAGTATTCAGAGGGCGCCTCTGCAGTCATAGTGCCTGGTAAGGTCTTGGGAGAGGGCGAGATAACTAAACCTGTAGTAGTTGCTGCAATGAGCTTCTCAGCCACTGCTAAGAGGAAGATAGAAGGAGCAGGAGGAAGAGCTGTTCTCTTGGACCAGTATGTGGATGAGAACCCCAAGGGTTCAAATACTAGGATAGTTGCATAGGGGGGTATGTATGAACTTCGACTTAGTAGTAGATGCTGATGGCAAGATCCTCGGGAGAATCGCTTCCTTCGTTGCGAAGGAACTCCTCAAGGGTAAGAGGGTGGCGATAGTAAATGCCGAAAAGGCAATCATAACTGGAAACCCGAGGACCATCTTAGAGAAATATAAGAAAAGGAGGTCCATCCAGAGCACTATTCATCCTAGGAAGTCTCCCATCCAACCAAGAACTCCAGACAGGATAGTTTGGAAAACCGTGAAGGGGATGCTTCCTACAAAGAAAGCAAAAGGTAGAGAGGCTATTAGGAGGTTAAGAGTATATATTGGAGTTCCTGATGAGCTCAAGGACGTAGAGAAAGATGTAGGACTCAAGGAAGATCCAAACAGATATATTAAATATACGGTCGAGTCATTAAAACCCAAGAAGAGCAAAAGATATGTCACAGTGCTTTGGCTATCGAAGGAATTGGGGTGGAAGGGGGTAAAATATGCCGAGCAAGGGTGATGGAGTACTGGCCCTGGCTTCCTCTAGGAGAAAAACAGCCAGGGCTATGGCAGTTATAAGGAAAGGTTCCGGTAGGCTTTACATAAATGGATTTCCAGTAGAGGTTTATGCCCCGAATGAATTTGTCAGGATGAAAATACTCGAGCCTCTATGGCTAGCCAAGGACTACACAGGGGGCATCGATATCTACGTGAAGGTTAAGGGCGGTGGTTTCATGGCGCAGGCTGATGCCGTGAGAATGGCTGTCGGGCGAGCACTTGTCGAATATACAGGCAGTGAATACCTCAAGGAGCTTTACAAAGAATATGATAAGACTATACTGAAAGGAGATCCAAGGCAGACAGAGCCGAAGAAGTATGGTGGAAGGAGCGCGAGAGCTAGGTTCCAGAAGTCTTATAGGTAACATACTTTTTCTTTCTAAGAGGGATACTTTTGTCTGTTACCAGAGGTTACGCGGGTGATCTGCGGAAGGGAAGCTATATAGTGATAGATGGGGAGCCCTGCGAAGTTCTAGATGTTTCTAAATCAAAACCGGGTAAGCATGGCGCGGCAAAGGTAAGGATAGAGGCTAGGGGCATATTCGATGGCTCTAGGAGATCTAAAATATATCCAGCAGATGCCATGATAGAGATACCCATAGTAGACAAGAAATCAGCCCAAGTCATTAATGTGTATGGGGACAATGTCCAGCTTATGGATTTGGAGACATATGATACCTTTGAGCTGCCTAAACCCAGTGACTCAGACATTACCTCGAAATTGCAGCCTGGTGTGGAGGTAGAGTATTGGGAATCCATGGGCAAGAGGAAGATCGTCAGGGTCAGGGGCGGCGGTTAGGTAAGTGGTTCTAGATAAGCTCGGCTCCTCACTTAGAAACGCCATTAGTAGGCTTAGAGGGAGACCCATCATAGATGAGGCTGTAATATCCGATTTCCTAAGGGATGTACAGAGGGCATTACTTGAAGCCGATGTTAACGTGAAACTGGTCCTAGAACTATCCAAGAGGGTAAAAGAGAGGGCCTTAAAGGAAGAAGCGCCACCTGGCTTCAGTAGAAGGGATCTCGCTGTCAAGATCCTCTATGAGGAGTTAACAAAACTACTTGGCAAGAAACAGGACCTCCCTTTGGCAGAGAAGAAGACAAATGTGATTCTGATAGTGGGAATAGAGGGTTCAGGCAAAACCACAACAGTCGCTAAACTGGCAAAATGGTTCTCTAAGAGGTACGGAAAGGTGGCTGTCATCTCCTCTGATGTTATAAGACCTGCCACAAAGTTACAGTTGGAGCAGATGTTACAAGGGGAGATCCCTGTTTTTTGGAAGGATGTGGACGACCCCGTGGAGATAATGAAGGAAGGCATTGAAAGGTTCAGGAGAGACAAGTATAACATAGTAATAATAGATACGGCAGGCAGGCATAAAGATGAGAGGGGGTTAATGAAGGAATTAGGAGAGTACTTCAAAGCAGCCGAACCGGACCTCGTGCTCTTAGTTATTGATGGAACTATAGGGCAAGAGGCATACAGTCAGGCGAGTGCCTTCGCCGAGAGCATACCCGTAGGAGGCGTTGTAGTCACGAAGCTAGATGGCGCTGCGAAGGGAGGAGGGGCCCTTTCTGCAGTAGCTGCGGCTGGAGCACCGATATATTTCATTGGAACGGGGGAAAAACTGGAGGACATCGAGAGATTCGAACCAGACAAGTTTGTCTCCAGATTACTTGGGGGTGGAGACATAGTAGAACTAGCCAAAAAAGTGGAGGATGCCTTTAGAGAGACCGAACTTCTAGAAAAGATATCTAGAGGGAGATTCAATCTAGAGGATTTTAAGGAATATCTAACACAGCTGAAGAAGGCGGGACCCCTAGATAAGCTCCTCGAGATGATTCCAGGTATAGGGCCAAAGGTACCTAATCTCAATATAGATAGTTCAGATGTCGATAGGTGGGTTGCCATAATTAACTCTATGACCATGGAGGAAAGAATGGATCCATCTATAATAAGAGGAACTAGGATAGAGAGAATAGCCAGAGGATCAGGAACCACCGCTAAAGATGTAAGGAGGTTGCTGAGGTCATACAATCAAGTGAAGAAACTCATGGAATCGATGTCCTCTCCTGCTAAGATGAGACGGATCGTTAGGAGGATGGGATTGGGTGGATGATTTTAACATAGTCTCGCGAATAGTAAGGGAACGGGGACCCCTCTGTCCCTACTGCTTGGGCAGTCTCGTAGGTACGTTGCTAAAGGAGTTCCCTAACTACGTGAAGGGCCTCTCCCTATCCTTCATACTCGATAGACTAGTCAGCTCGGGGAAGGAAGCCTGTGTAATATGTTCAGATACAATATCCGAAAACGTAGAATACCTCCTCGAGAAAGCCCTTAACAAGCTTGAAAACATAGAATACTACTCCATAAAGGCTGGTGTTATCTTACCTCCGGACATTATCGAGAAGGAGGATAGAATAAGGGCCAGCTATAATCCCCCTAATATGGAATCGGTTAAGGTAACTCTAATCAAGTGGCTTGACCTACTACTTTCTGCTAAGACGGGGAGGCATGTAAGTAAAGAAGCGGACGTTGAGGTAATCTTCGATTTTTCCCTAAAGGATGCTCTCATTAAAGTAGCTCCAGTTTTCGTTTATGGCAGATATAGAAAATTGGAGAGGGGCATATCCCAGTCGAGGAGGATATGCCAGCACTGTAATGGACAAGGGTGCGAGAAATGTAATTGGACTGGCAAGATAGCCGAGGGCTCTGTGGAAGGTATGATAGGAGAAGTGATCAAGGAAGCCTTCGTCTCAGAGGATTACGTACTACATGCTGCTGGAAGAGAAGATGTAGATGCTAGAATGCTAGGGATGGGTAGGCCCTTTGTAATGGAGATAATTTCACCTAAAAAGAGGAGGTTAGATTTAGAAGAGATATCTAAGAGGATAAATGATAGATGGAAGGGAAAGATAGAGGTAATTGGCCTAAGATACTCTAATCGTAAGGAAGTAGCGAAGATAAAAGAAGGATCTCCGTTCGTTAGGAAGCTATACAGGGCATTAGTGGAGGTAGAAGGAGATATAAGTGATGATGAACTAGAGAAACTGGAGAGTTCCCTTAGGGGGATAATAAAGCAGAGGACGCCGCAGAGAGTAGCATGGAGAAGGGCTGATATTGTGAGGACCAAGAAGGTATATGACGTCAAGACCATGAGGATCGGGAAAAATATCTTTGAGATGAGAGTTCTGTGCGATGGGGGCCTCTACGTCAAGGAACTTATATCCGGAGATGATGGTAGAACTACGCCGAGCGTGTCAGAAATATTGGGGAAAAAATCTTTTTGTAGGGAGCTGGATGTGTTAGAGGTACTTGATAATAGTCAACAGGTGATGTGAATGGGAAGGAGATCATTTGGATTCCTCTATAAGTCGAGAGACTTCCTCTCTAAAACGCCAAGAGAGAAGGGGAGACCTTCTCCAGCCAAATACCTGAGAGAATTTGAGATAGGAGACAAAGTCGTTATAGATGTGGATCCTTCCATTAGAAGGGGGATGCCTCACAGGCGATACCAGGGGAAGGTCGGTGTAGTAGTGGGAAAGAGGGGACTTGCCTATCTTGTGGATGTGAAGTTGGGTAATAAGGTAAAACATTTAATAGTTCTACCCGTTCACTTGAAGAAGCATAAGGAATCTAGTTAGGAGGATGTGTCCCTTGCCAGAATCCAATCAAGAGGCAGCAAAGATAAAGAAACCATTGACTCTAGCTGAGGTAAAGACTCTAGTGTTCGATAAATGGACTAAAAGCATGGATAAACTAAATCTAGACCAGAAAAGGCTTATAGTATATCTCTCCAAGTTCACTAAAGTGGAAGATGCTCAGAAGGCCAGAGAGATTGTTAACGAGCTTATAAACAAGTATAACTTATCAGAGGAGCATGCTGTCATGCTAGTTAACATTCTCCCTGAGAAGGAGGATGAAATAAAGGCCTATTTGTACAAGGATTATCCCCTTCTCACACAGGCCGATTACAAGGAAATGCTTAACTTATTGAGGGCCCTAAAGGAGTAAAGATACTCACCGGTGTTACTAATGTGGAGATACATACCCGGCAGGAGGAGACCCCATGATAGCTGGGCGTATATTCTACATGTCGACGAGGCTAGGAGGAGAGTTCAGCTAATTGGAGATAGATTCTTCATACTAATGGAATTCCTTCTCAAGCCCAATGCCACCGTTGCTCCCATGATGAAAGTCTACGTGGGCAAGGGCCCCAGACAAGAAGTTAGTAAGTTCCTCAGGTACTTGGACTATGAAGAAATAGTACCATCGTCCAGAATGCTCTTAGAGCCCATCGTTCACAAGATAATTCAAGAGGGCGAGAGTTTTTTCGTAAATATATTCAATGAGAGTATGCCAATAACCCCAAGACTACACCAACTAGAACTCCTTCCTGGTGTAGGAAAGAAGACGTTGATGAAGATACTAGAGGAAAGGAATAAAAGACCGTTTACAAGCTATGCAGATGTCTCTAATAGAACTGGGCTGAAAAACCCCGCGGAGCTTCTCGCTAAGAGAGCATTAGAGGAGCTAATAGGCAATGAGAAGTACTTCATACTAGTAGCCCCGAAGAGCATTTTAGAGGAAGAAGATCTCATTTAAATCACTATTTTAGTTCCTACTTCCCCGTCTAGAATCCTCTTAAGGTCTCCTCTATTATAATATCCTGCTATTATTACTTTTACACCTTTGTGAGCTAACTGGAATGCCCTAGAAAGCTTTCCTAGCATAGAACCAGTTACATCCTTTACAGCTCTGCTCTCGATTTTTACCACATCGTCTTCGCTGACTACATCAAGTACCCTGCCATCCGGACCAAGCACCCCCGGAACATCGGTTAGGAATATAACCTCTTTGAGCCCCAGTGGCAACAGGTAGAGAGGAATTTCATCTGCCGACAGCACGTATACTCCACTCAGACAATCAGCAATCAGATCTCCGTGAGTAAGGGGAATGAACCCTCTTCTTAGGAGTTCGGAGATTGTCTCTAAATGTGCTATAACATGCCCATCCCTTTCTCGGTAGAAAATGGATCTAGCAGGTACAGGAACCACAGGCACTCCTTCTTCTTGCATTATTAATGAAATGTGACAATTTAACCTGCTGACACTGACAAATACCTCCGATGCTTCAATCTCATGTCCCTTAGATAAACCCCTATCTAGTCCGTACTTGGCCACCGGTATGTGTCCAAAGGAGCCAGCTCCATGCGCAAGCACGATATCATTTCCATGCAAGAAATCCCGGACATCCCGTGATATATCCCTCACTACTTGGTCCCTGACTCTCTGTTCACCGGATCTCTTTTCCGTTATTAGGGAACCTCCTAGCTTGAGGTAGAACACGAAAACTTGTCCTCAGTAATAATTTATAACCCTTTATGGCACCTTTAAGGGGATGAGTAAGGAAGTTTTAGTGATCAGTAAAGATGTGCTGCTGAGGGCTCTCTTAAGGTATGAGCCGGGGAAATCGATAATTAAAGACTCGGTAATAGTTATACCGTCTGAGATCATGTCTCAAATAGAGGACAGAGCTTCTCAAGGAGACAGGTTTTCGATTGGTGCCATAACTGAAGTTGTATGGCTAAGGGATTTGGAGAAGGAGGGATACATTAGTAAGGTCTCAATAGAACACCATCAGTCAAGGGGGCTGAACGCATTAGCTGAGCTAGCGGAAAAGATGAAAGGTAAAGTAATTACTGGCGATAGGGTGGTTACTCTCTCTCTAAGGGCAAGGGGCGTTGATGTGATTTACATTGGTCCGGAATACGGTGAGTTTAGGCTCTATAACTTCTTTGACGAATCGACTATGAGCATACATCTCAAGGAAGGGGCTCCTCCAATGGCAAAGAAGGGAAGGCCAGGGGAATTCCACCTAGTAAAGTTATCTGACAATCCTATGGAAGAGTATGAGGTCAGAACGATTGCTTATGAGGTATTAGAGAGGGCTAAGACGGATCCAAATGCCTTCATAGAAGTGAAATACGGAGATGCCTACATCATACAGCTGGAAGACTTCAGGATCTTGGTAGCCTTTCCTCCCTTCTCGGATGGAATAGAGATTACCGCAGTAAGACCTTTGGTTAAGGTAACATTAGATGACTACGAACTAAGCGATAAGTTGAAGAGAAGGCTAAGGGAGAGAGCAGAGGGCATTTTAATAGCTGGACCACCTGGGGCGGGCAAGACCACCTTTGCCAGCGCTTTAGCAGAATTTTATAGGGCAGGAGGGAAGATCGTCAAGACAATAGAATCTCCCAGAGACCTCCAAGTTGGTCCTGAGGTAACCCAGTATGGTAGATTAGCAGGCTCCTTTGAGAATACGGCAGATCTCTTGCTTCTAGTGAGACCAGATTATGTGATCTTCGATGAGATGAGGAAAACTCAGGACTTCAAGATATTTGTGGACATGAGATTAGCCGGTATAGGTATGGTAGGAGTGATCCACTGCGGGTTCCCAATAGAAGCCATCCAGAGGTTCATCGGCAGGGTTGACCTAGGAGTTCTTCCTCATGTAGTAGATACCGTCATCTTCATCAAAGATGGAAGGATACAGAAGGTCTATAGTCTTAAGATAACTGTAAAGATGCCGGCTGGCATGAAAGATGTGAGTCTAGCAAGGCCAGTTGTCTTAGTTAGGGATTTCGAGACAGACTCTGTGGAATATGAAATCTATACATTCGGTGATGAAGTAGTAGTTATGCCAGTAAGAGGTAGAGGTCCTAGACATGAGCTACCTGAGGGCGTTGAAGCTCCCATAAGATATAGGCTGAGGAAGAGGAAGCATACGATAATCCTTGACTTAGGTCCTGAATTAGCAGAGACGGAGGTTACCCTCTACTCAGGGAATAGGGAGATAGCTACATTAATGACAGATGCTAAAGGCAAGATCACCTTGGCTAAAAGTAGCCCTATAGGAAGGAGAATAGTAGAAGCTGTAAAGAGCGATAGCCTAAGGGTAGTTCCTAGGGAGGAGAGCTAGCTACTTTACTCTTGCTATATATCTCTTTTATCCTTCCCTCTAAATCTATTTCAAGGAGGAATTCCAAGACCGAGGGAGGAACTAGCTCTCTCCAAGACTGATCTCCCTTTAAGATGAGTTCCCTTATCTTAGTCGCAGCGTAGAGATCCCTCTTGAGGAAAGGTACGTTCTCTACTCGGAGACCAACCTCCCTTAATTCCTTTATCGTTTCAGGATCGTTTGAAAAAGCTATGTCTACCTCTGGTATCCTATCCAAGACCATCTTCCCCCAGTGTTCGCTCGGCGACTCTGTATCAGGTACAGAAGACAGCATTATGTCTCCTAATGGAAAGCCTTCTCTCCTTAAAGCCCTTACTATCATCTCCATTCTCTCATCTACGGATAGAGGATTTCTAGGGACACAGCAGAACTGTGAACTTCCTATAACTATAACTAGTTCCTTAGCCCTTCCTAGGGCATATCTGAAGACATGAAGATGGCCATAATGCAGGGGTTGGAATCTACCTACCACAAGCGCTCTTTTCTTCATCTGAGAACACCTTCCTAGGGGTCAGTGAGGCACCTTTCGGTCATTCTTCCCCGGAGTAACTCCTCCTCATCCCTTTAGTATGCCTCATGATCAATTGAAAAATTTTTAGGATTCATTAGCACGTTCCATCCCCAACAATTTGGTTATCATGCCTATTACTTCGTCCTCAGGAATGTCCTCCTCTATTAGTTGATATTTGTCATATCCTTCTTTTCTATTGTCGAGTTCTCTTCCCACGAGACATATAGCTTTTCTATACGGGTGCATCTCAAGTTCAACCATCGCCCTAGCTAGATTCTCCATTGTAGCTTCATGAAATACTATTATAGATCCGTCTGTAAGCTCAAAGATAACTCTATGATGCTTATGTCCCCTAGGAGTGCCGATCAGTACTCTCTTGACATCTCTATTCCTTACGACGAGGAAAAATCCCTCTGTAAGCCTGTCTATTAATCTGTAAGTGGATCTTGTTAGGTTCAGTTTCTTGGCCTCAGATAGCTTTATCCACCTGACTTCTTTCGCATCATCGCCCGGCCTCAAACTACCACCTTTTAGGCGGCATAGATAGTCAATAAGGACGTAGTGATATCGTATGCGACCCTCTTCGTCTCTAACTACCACCTCATCCGTGTAAATTGGCTTCAAGGCCTCGACCTCCAAGTTAGTTTCCTCCTTTATCTCTCTAATTACTGCCTCTACTAAAGTCTCACCCGGCTCAACAAGTCCTCCTGGGATGGACCACTGCCCTTTTCCAGGTTCCCTCTTTCGCTTGGTCAGGAGGATCTTCTCATCCTTTATTATGACTCCGCCTACTCCTACTAAAGGAATATCTGGGTACTCCCTTCTAATTCCCGTTTTTCTCACCTATAGGTGAGGTATATGAAGCCAGTATTTTAAGAGAAGCACCAATGGCTGTTGCAAACTGGGGATCCCGAGGTACTATGGCCTTTCCACCAAACAGACTTATGGGCCTAATAGCTGCCTTAACTACGAGATCATGAGTCATCAAGCCACCTACTAATACTATGCGATCCTCAAGTTTAACTGATTTCGAAGCAAAGTAAGCGACAGTACCAATGACCTGTCCAACCATATTGACCAAACCAGCTGCTATGTCTTCTGATTTTACGTCATCTCCAACCTTTCCAAAGTTGGAAGCAGTTACATCGGGCTCAAGCCTCCCCACAGGTCCCCCAACTATGTCTCCAACGGTTAGATCTACGTTTCTTGGATCACCTTTTTCCGCCAACTCCATTAGGGAATTTATTGATGTTCTCCTAAGCAACAACCTCCCTAAACCCATTAAAGTGCCTGCTCCTACACCGGTTCCACCTAAATGTCTTATTCTACACTCGCTGTTGCTCAGTCTGACTTCAACTACCGCGGTACCTGTCCCAGCACTCACGGCAACACATTCTTTAAGACCAGCTAGATAAGCCCCACCTCGTCCAACTGCCTCAATTTCATCTACTTCCCTCACGGGAAGTCCCAATATCTCATTAGGCAGGGGCCTAGTCTTCCCTCCACTGACAGCAACTGCCTCAATCCTATCTATTCTTATATTTTGAAGGGAAATGAGCTTTCCAATGGCTCCTGCTGCTGCAGCTAGGGAGTCAGAGGCTACAACCACAGTCTTCTCCAATATCCCGGATTCCGATAACAGCACGGCTTTGGTCGTTGTACCGCCCATATCCAGTCCGATTATTAGCATGAAATCACCTCACGGACTTCCTTATCACTGAGACTATTGGTGGTACTAGTAGCAAGGCAAACGGAATTTCCCATGCAAAGGTGACGAAGGATATAAGGAGAGCAGCATCTAATGAAAGAGGAGTGACTTCCTCCTTAAATGGAAGTGGAAATGCCTGACTCCATGCTAGGAGTCCGAGACCAATTATAAGATGACCGACTATTAAGCCAAGGGTTACCGCTATCAGATATCTCTTTAAAGAGTATTTCTCAGCTCCTGCCAGCCATCCTACGATATAAAAGCCGATGAAGTTCGATGTCACTCCAACGGTTAGACTAAGCAACGCATTCCCATGGGTAATCATGTCCGAAATGAATATCCCTATTGCTGCAGATAAACCACCAACTAACCCTCCATAGAGGCATGCAAATGTGGCAGGGACTACTACAGCTGGCCAGAACCTGACTCCGTAGAATGTGAGACCAAGGTAGCTTACATACCCAACTACAGCGTAAAGGGCACCTCCAATAGCTGCCAAGGTAAGCTCTTTTATCCTCAACTTACCCTGACCAGTTACACTACCGCATAATAAAAACCTCACAGGGTTTTCAGATCGATGGAGATATCTCCCTGTAACTTAACTATAGCATATCTCCCCCTCATCATCGGTCCTGGGTTCACTATCTTAGTAGGACCAATTTGGTCAATACCGGGGGACTCATGGATGTGGCCACACAGGCATAGGACAGGCTTTCTCTCCTCTATGTACCTACGAATGGCTTTAGATCCCACATGTAATCCTGAACGAGCCATATCTAGCCTTGTATTGTATGGAGGGGCATGAACTACTAGGACATCCACATCACCGAGTCCAGCTAATCCCCTTCTGATATCATTCTCGCTGAACTCTATTGGTGTAATAAAAGGGGATTTATTACCCCCGCCATGTCCACCAAAAGTCCATTTTGAGTACTCATGTTTTCTAAGATGTATATTTACTCCACCCTCGAGATCCTCTATCGTTAACAGCTTAGGTGGATCCATATTGCCAGGGACAAAAAGGACGTAGCCATGCTCTTTAGCAACCCTTACCGCATCTCTAACCTCACTGAGAGATCCATTGGAGAGATCACCTGCTAAAACTACGAGATCTACATCTTCTCTCTTGAGAGCATCCCTCAATCTCTCAGATCTACCGTGAATATCGGAGGCTAAGAATACCCTCATAGCATCCTCTCTCTAATATTAACAGAATAAAAAGAGCAGCTGGTTAACAGTTAGGGGATGGCTAGAGTAAAGCTCGTAAGGGTAACTAGACGGACAGGTATACCCCTAATCGGTACTGTCGCCTTCGGATTAATAGACAGGGGAACCAATCTTATACAGGTAAGACCCATCTCTACCTGCGTTTTTTCATGTATATTCTGCTCTACAGATGCAGGCCCTCATTCTAGAACGAGACAAGCCGAATATATCGTAGAATTGGATTATTTAATGGACTGGTTCAATGCAGTACTGTCTGAAAAAGGGATAGACGGGGTAGAGGCCCATATAGACACCGTTGGCGATCCCTTTACTTATCCACAGATAGTCCAGTTAGTTGCTAGGCTTAGAGAGTTCTCTGAAGTGAGTGTAATTTCCTCACAGACCCATGGATCCTTGTTAACCCCCAAGCTAATAAGGGATTTGGAGGAGGCTGGTATGGACAGGATAAATCTAAGCATCGATTCCCTAAATGAAGAAAAAGCAAGGTTTCTCGCAGGAACCCCTTGGCTGAAGCTTTCTAGGATATTAGAGACCGCTAAAGCCATAGCAGATAGCTCAATGGATCTACTGATAGCCCCCGTTTGGGTTCCAGGTCTTAATGACGAAGATATACCTAAACTAATCGAATTCTCTCTGAAGATAGGTGCAGGTAAGAAGTGGCCCCCGCTAGGCATACAGAAGTTCGAAGTATATAGGGGAGGAAGAAATCCGAGGGGCGTAAGACCGCTATCTTGGGGGAAATTTTATTCCAAACTTAGGGAGTGGGAAGAGGAGTATGGTGTGAAATTAATCTTGAGAAAGGAGGACTTTGGCATAAAAAAGGTGAAACCTATTAAAAAGCCCATGAAAAAGGGCGAGATAGTAACTGCTAAGGTAGTAGCTCTTGGATGGAAAAGAGGGGAGCTACTCGCTTCCTCCAGAGGAAGAGTTATAACGGTCCTAGATGCACCTTCCCTTCCTGAGGGAACCCTAATTAGGCTGAGAATAATTAGGGATAAGGATAACATATACTATGGTAGATTTCTTGCTAGGTAGCACTGTGGATGGCGCTAATCAGTCATGCTTATGATTGTGATGTAAGGATCAAGATGGGGAGTGCATCGATGGAAATTTCCCTCTCCAAGGGAGAGATAGAACTGCTGATGAGGCTGTACAAGAAAGGAGGACGATCAAATTTAGAAGAATTGGGGATAGACAAGAGTAAAGCAGCTGCCTGGGCAGAACTTCTGAGGGAAAGAGGACTCATTGAGGTCCTAGAAAAGCGGGACGAATTTCTAGTCCTCACACAGAGAGGTTTGAAGCATTTGGAGGAGGGTCTTCCTGAGGAGAAACTGATAAGGATACTTGAGAGTAAGGGAGGAAAAGCTAATCTGAATGAACTTAAGGGCTCTATGGAGAATGGCGAACTAAACGTAGCAATAGGTGAAGGTAGGAGGAAGGGGGTTATCCAGCTAGAGAAGTCAAATGGCAGAGTCACGCTCACCTTAATTAGAAAGGAAGTGCCAGAGAGGGAAATATTGGAAAAAATAGCAAAGGGCTATGTTAGGCCAGAGGAGATAGATAAGGAGGCTTTCACCGGTCTAAAGAGGAGAGGACTCGTCGATGTAGGAGAGAAAACATTCATCGAACTGTCTCTAACTGAGAGGGGGTGGGCTGCTGCGAGGGGAGAGGTAAAAATTGTCGAGGAGATAGGAAAGCTCACTAGGGATCTAATACTCTCTGGTGAATGGAGAAAAAGGAAGCTCAAGGTATACAATGTAAAGGCAATGCCCCCAGTAGTCTATCCAGGTAAGCCCCATCCATACGTCCAATTCTTGGAAGAAGTTAGAGAAATTCTAATAGGAATGGGGTTCATGGAGGTCAAAAGCCCCATAGTAGAAGCGGAATTTTGGAACTTCGATATCCTCTTTCAGGCGCAGGACCATCCAGCTAGGGAGGTCCATGATTCCTACCAAGTCGCGTTTCCATCGACGGGTGCCGATCTTTCTAATTACATTGAACTAGTTGAGAGGGTGAAGAGGACCCATGAGGACGGATGGAACACCGGCTCTAGGGGATGGGGATATTCTTGGAGCTTCGACATAGCTAGAAGACTT
Source organism: Thermoproteota archaeon (assembly GCA_021158805.1). Classification (GTDB taxonomy): domain Archaea; phylum Korarchaeota; class Korarchaeia; order Korarchaeales; family Korarchaeaceae; genus Korarchaeum. The sequence goes on from JAGGTZ010000096.1 coordinate 14,825, forward strand.
ATCTTAAGGTCCCAAACGACAGCAGCGTCCGCAAGGACCTTAGCGGCTGGTCTCGAGGTACCTAGTAAGATATTTGCTATAGATAAGGTATTTAGGCCTGAGACTCCTGATAAAACCCATGCAGTTGAGTTTCATCAATGTGAAGGAGTTGTGCTAGCAGAAGATATGAATGTAAGACATTTAATGGGCTTTCTAGCTGAATTCGCGAAACAGCTCGGTTTTAAGGAAGTGAAATTTAAGCCAGCATACTTCCCATTCACAGAACCTAGTGTCGAAGCTTATGTGAAGCATGATCAGCTTGGGTGGATTGAGATAGCAGGCTCAGGTCTCTTTAGACCAGAAATGCTCATTCCAATGGGATATGACTATCCTAAGGTACAAGCTCTGGCGTGGGGAATAGGGATAGGGAGATTAGCTATGATAAAACTAGATCTCGACGATATAAGAGAACTACACTCGCAAAATCTTGATTACCTTAGAAAAGCTCCCCTGAGGAGGTGAACATTCGTGCCAGTAATAAGAGTTAGTAAAGAGGAGTTCTTCAGACTTCTAGGAAAAGAGCTATCAGAGGAAGAGCTAAAATCTCTCCTAGAAGATACAAAGGTCAACTTAGAGGCCTTCGAGGAAGATGAACTTGAGTTTGAGGTGACTGCAGACAGAATGGACTTAGTGACTATAGAAGGGATAGTGAGGACTGTAAAGGGGCTCATAGAAGAAGAAATAGGACTTCCAGAATATCCCTTAGATAGAAAGGAGTTCAAAGTCAGGGTAACTAAGGCTGTTGCTGAGGTAAGGCCCTATGTAGTAGCTGCAGTGGTAAGGGGAGTAGATCTCAGAACAGAAGATTCGCTGATTTCATTAATAGAGGCGCAAGAGAAGATCCATGAGACTCTAGGGAGGAAAAGAAAGAGGGTGTCCATAGGACTTCATGACTTCTCGAAGGTGGTCCCACCAATCACATATGATGCCAAACCATCAGATGAAGTCGTCTTCACCCCACTAGGTGAAATAATGGAGATGACCGCAAGGGAAATCCTAGAACAGACGGAGAAGGGAAGAGAATATGCTCATATCATCAGAAATCCAAAGGAGTTAGTTCCTCTGATATTAGACTCACGAGGAGAAGTATTAAGCATGCCACCTATAATAAACTCAGAGCTAACTAGGCTGACTCCCGGTATAAGGGACTTGTTCATTGATGTAACGGGAACGGATCTCAGAGCGATCTCCTATACGCTGGAGATAATAGTAGCTGCTTTGGCTGAGAGGGGAGGGCGAATATCTACTCTAGAGATAGAATATCCCGATGGAACGCTGCTTGAGACTCCTAGACCTGAACCAAGTGAGATGGTTGTAGAGGTGGATTTCGTAAGGAGGATGGTAGGCACTTCCCTTTCTATTGATGAAATAATGCATCAGCTTGAGAGATCTAGGCTAGGCGCTCAAAAATTATCTGAGGGCCTGATAAAGGTCCTTATACCCGGGTTCAGGGCAGACTTCCTGCATCCAGTTGATGTCGCAGAGGAGGTAGCTATAAGCTATGGCCTAAATAACCTCGGATACGGGTTACCAGAGAATGTGATGACTGTAGGCAGAAGACATCCTAGAGAAGCGTTATCTAGCCTCTTCAGGACTCTGATGATAGGGTTGGGCTATCAAGAAGTTCTGAACTATATAATGACAAGCAAGGAATTCCTATTCAATTCAGTAGGGAGGGATGAAAGGCCAGTAGTCGAGGTAGCTAATCCTATATCTGAAAGTTATAGTGTACTCAGGGATAGCCTCCTCCCCGGTTTACTTCACTTCCTCGCAGCTAATACTCACTCTCAGTATCCACAAAAGATATTCGAAATAGGAGATGTGGTTATAATTGACGAGAACTACGAAACTAAGGCTAGAGACGAGAGGAGGCTTGGAGCTGTATACGCGGACTATTCAGTTGGTTTTGAAGATGCTTATTCCCACCTAAAGGCACTTTCAGATAACCTATCCCTCGATATAAAGCTGGAAGAGTGCGAGGAGAGGCCGTTCATAAGTGGTAGATGTGCTAAGATCAACAGCCCCAAAGGGGAGTTAGGCATCATAGGGGAGATAGATCCCTCCGTCCTACTGCGGCTAGGTATCACGGTTCCAGTTGTAGCATTCGAGTTGAAATTGCAAGCGTTAGAGTAATGGAACTTTATCCATACTTTTCTACTTCTCCGCTGATAACCCATTACTTAACAGAACTGTTCAAGTTCCAGCCTATCTGGATTCTCCTTGGTCTACTGAGTGAAAGCTAACTTATAGCCTCTTCACGAATCTAAATAGAAGCTCCCCTCCCCACCATACATCCCTTAGATTTATGACCTCTACAGGACTATGCATGTTTCTCAATGGTATCGAGACCAAGCCAGTCTTTATCCCTCCTCTAGCTACTTGGATAGCCCATGTATCAGTTCCACGCCCTCTATAATCAGGTTCTATCTGATACGGTATTTTGAACTCTCTCGCAACTCCCTCCAACGTATTTACCACTTCCCAGTGGTATATCGGCCCCTTACTGATCACAGGGCCCTTTCCCGCCTTGATAACGAATTCTTCTGGAAGGCGTGGCTGTCTAGCAAAGGTAGCATCTACGGCCACGGCTATGTCCGGTTTTATCCTGTAGGCCGTCATCTCAGCACCCCTTAACCCGATCTCCTCCTGTATTGTCGCTACGACGTGAACTTCAGCATCTACTTCATCTCTATGCTCCCATATCTTTTTCTGGGCCACAAGAATCGTTGTTACACCAGCCCCATCATCGAGACCTGGTGATGTAAAGTAATCTCCAAAGAGATCACATGGATCGTAGTCTGGGACCCCATACACGCCAGGTTTTATACCGAGGGATTCAATCTCCTCCTTGTTACTGGCACCAACATCAATCGTTAGATCTCTCATCTCTAGTTTCTTCTCTCCAAGCTCCTTGTATGTCTTAAAGATGTGAGGGGGTAAGGTATTCACAATACCCTTCACTTCCCCTTTCTCAGTAAGAAGCCTTACTCTCATTCCATAAACCACTCTTGGATCCCATCCAACTCCCTCGAACTTCAAGAACCCATCCTCTGTGATGTCCTTCACTATTATTCCCAGCTGATCTATATGGGCCGCGAACATTACTACGGGTTTACCTCCGGGATTTATCACGGCCTCTGAATTTCCCCAGTTATCTACTTTGAAGATATCGCTGAAGGGTTCCATTAAATCTCTGAGTAGAGGTAGGGCCATATACTCTATTCCCGTAACTCTAGGGGTCCTAACTATCTTTACAAGGGTTTCCCTAACGAATTCGATTCCTACATCGTCCAATTGATCACCAATGGAGATACCCATTTTAAGTTTGAAAAAGCCATCGTTCTAGGGGACCATGTCATTTAGGATAAGAGACATCAGAGCTAGGCAAATCCTAGACTCTAGGGGTAATCCTACGTTAGAGGTGATAACCTCGCTGGAGGGTGGTGGAACTGGAAGCTTCTCTGTCCCATCCGGCGCCTCAAAAGGGGAGAAAGAGGCGATAGAACTCAGGGATGGTGGAAAGTTTCTGAAGGGGAAAGGTGTTCTAAGGGCGATTAGAAATGTAAACGAAGTGATCAGACCTGCATTAGTCGGTAAGAGCGCTCTAAGACAGCATGAAATAGATAGCATTATGCTAGAAATAGATGGAACATCAAATAAGAGCAGGCTTGGAGCAAATGCCATCTTAGGTGTGTCGGTATCTGTAGCTAAAGCGGCATCTAACCAGCTTGGACTGCCCATCTATAGATACATAGGAGGTGTTAATGCGAAATTAATGCCTGTACCGTTCATGAATATCATAAATGGTGGTGCTCACGCGGGAAATGATCTGGCTATTCAGGAGTTTATGATAGTTCCCAGTAATTTCAGGAGATTTAAGGAGGCTCTTTTTGCGGGTGTTGAGGTCTATATGACGTTAAGAGACCTACTAAAAGGGAAGTATGGGAGGACCTCAATAAACGTAGGAGATGAAGGGGGATTTGCTCCTCCGATGAAGGAGACCGAGGAAGCTATAGAATATCTGATTAAGTCGATCGAAGAGTCTGGATATGGGGGAAAGATATTCGTGGCTCTAGATTGTGCTGCCAATAGCTTTTATGACGAGAAAATTGAGAAGTATAAGATAGATGGTAAGGAACTGGGTCCTGCAGACCTCATAGATTTCTATTTAGAACTCATTTCTAAGTATCCTATAGTCAGCATAGAAGACCCCTTCTACGAGGGAGACTGGGACTCATTAGTAGAGTTCACTAAGGAGCTTGGAAATAAGGTACAGATAGTTGGTGATGATTTCTTCGTCTCTAACCCAGATCTCCTGAGAAAAGGGATCGAACTCGGGGCAGCGAATGCACTCCTACTTAAAGTGAATCAAATAGGGACCCTTACAGAGGCCCTTAGCTCAGCAGACTTAGCCTTCCGAAATGGATACTCTGTAATGGTTAGTCATAGATCAGGGGAAACAATAGACGAATTCATAGCAGATCTCTCGGTAGCGTTGAACTCAGGCCAGATAAAGGCAGGTGCCCCAGCCAGGGGGGAGAGAATATCAAAATATAATAGACTGTTGGAAATAGAGGAAGAACTTGGTTCCATGGCCGAATTTATTCCTCTGAGTTCTCAGCTAGGTATTTAACGAAGAACTCCTCTTTCTTTATTTCTCTCCAGATCTCATTCAGGACCCATTGTGGTAGGAGAGACATCTCATTTTCAGTTATTAGCTTGAATGTTCTCCCTCTAAGATATGTTGGAAGGCGATTTCTCTTCACTAGCTCGCTTATAAGTAAACTCACCTCGTTAAATCTCCTCTTCCTATAGACGAACCACCTCTCTCCTTCAATGTAAGGACCACCAAGTAACTCATCCGAGCCTAAATACTTCTTCAAGAAGCTGGATTCCTCCTTATGCCCTACAGGTGGCCCTACTTTCTTCTCTAACATTGGAATTCTCGAATAGTGGATCTCAGTAGCTATGAACACAGTAGAAGACTCATCGGTCCACCCTGATGACCATATGGGAGAGAAGCCATGCTTCTCCAACTCTTCATGGATTACTCTGGCCGCTCTCTTTGCTTGAGACCAAAGAACTTCTTTTCCAAGACCTTCTAGTCCCTCGAATCCGAGGACAACTAAATGAGTTCCCCTAGAATTCAACTCATCTATTACAGAAGGTAGCTTTACCTTCTCAGCCTTAATTCCAACAACTCCTCTCTTAAAAAATTCTATATCTGGGCTTTTAAGGAAGGCCCTCGATGCAGCTTTAAACCTATTAAACTGAGTCTGAGACAATGCAGCAGCTACATTACGCAGTGGATCAATGGGATCTATGACTACCAGTGGGCTATTTTCAAATAGCCTAAGGGCCATTTCTCTGATCTGGGTCCCCTCTATATCTATATATACAGGAGGAGTCCAAGACGCAGCATTCCTTATCACTTCTAGGAAATTTCCGTAGTAAATTACTAGGAGTTCACATAGGTATCCGCTAAAACCCTCGGTCTTTATCTCAGCACCATAAGCCCCTATAGATTTGATGAATGCCTTGAGTAGCCTAACCTCTGACGTCACCCTATCTCCGAGCTTCGATTTCACGTACTTCGTATGAAGGGGGGTTCTATCTACAGCGCTGAGAATTCTTTCTCCAGGCCTTATCTTGTAGGCAGGTACAAGATCTATTTCAAAATCACCCATCTTCACTATCACATAGGGGTGTTCAGCGTAATTTTGCTCAAAGTTCTCCCCGAAGGCCTTACTAGCTATCTCCCTAATCAACTCTCCTAGAACAAGTTTATCTCCAACCTGCTTAGGGAATAGAACAAATATGTCTAGCTCATTATTCCCAGGCAGCCAGGTATCTCTAACTGCAGAGCCGACTGGAACTACCTCTGCGTCTAGATTAAGGTCATTTACAGCTGACTCCACCCTGCTCAGTGATTGTTCTAAAACGGACCTAAGCTCCTCCCTCTCCTCCTCAGAGGGAGTTACCAACCTAAGTGCTTTTTCAATCACATCTTCTATAGAATCATTCGATGGTAGCATGCCTCTTGGCAAGATCCTCCTCACTCTTCCCTAACAGCTCCACCAGCTCTGCTATTAAAGCATCGAAGTAGATCATACTGCTTAATTCGAAGAGAGTTCCTAAGGGCGTTAGAGGCTCATGTATTCCTAGAATCTGTCTAGTGAAGTAATCTCTACTGTTATTCTTTGGTAGAACTCGGCCACCGATCCTGACTACTAAATCAGCTAGTTGGCCCAAACTTGACTCGGGAAAACTGGTAACTGCAACTACACTAGCACCAGCTTCTTTGGCTACTTGGGCAGCTGAGAGGGGATATTTAGTCTCACCAGAACCGCTGACGACCACTACCAAATCTCCAGGATCAACGGAGGGCGTTACAGTCTCTCCTATGACATATACGTTAAATCCTACATGCATTAGCCTCATGGCGAATGCTCTAGCAACTAGACCCGATCTGCCGGCTCCTACAACGAAGATCTTACCCTCGCCTAAAGTCCTTAGGAGGAACTTTATGAACATATTTGTTGATTCTTCGTCCACTTCGGAAAGATTTTCCCTTATTATCTCTAATAACTTATCAACCTTGTCCTTGATTGGCGTTGCTACCTACCCCCAATATTTGCCCAACTCTATTCTTTAACAAATTAACTAATGGGACTATCTTTTATTATAGGCCACCTACACTCATACAGAGCGCTAATGGATGTTAGCTCCAATGAGGGTCGGCCTAAAAGAGCCCTTAAATCATTATCAAGAATAATAGATGGATTCGAAGAGTTACTAGACAGCATAAAGACTATCGCGGAGATAAGTAAGATGAGTGAGGTCGCTAGGAGGTATGCTGTAACCAACTCATTCGATAGCCTCCTTACAATGCTAGGCGTTCTGATGGGGAGTTTCATTTCTGGATTGAAGGAGCCCAGTACTATAGCTAACACCATACTGGGAGGAGCAGTGGCAATATTGATCTCAGGCACAATTGGCACATACTTAACAGAAAGAGCTGAGAGGGCTTCTAGGATAAAAGAATTAGAAGGTGCTGTCTTGATGGAATTAGATAAAACTCTAGTAGGGAGAGCTGAAAGCATATCAGCTGTAATGGTGGCTTTAGTTAGTGGAGCAGTACCTTTCCTCATCATGATCATCATACTAGCTCCGTTCTACCTTAGCGTCCAAGGGCTGATCAGTACATTTGATTCCTATATCATATCAATGATAGAAGCGCTCTCAATATTATTCCTGCTTGGAGCATTCTTGGGCTCCCTGTCGGGCGAGAATAAACTTCTCTATGGAGCAATACTCGTCGGCATGGGTGTGCTCATAGTAGTGGTGATGATGTGGCTGGGGATAAGATAATCGCTCTAAGGCTGGCTTACTTGGGTTGGGAGTACCATGGCATAGTCAAGCAGCCGGGTCTTAGGACGATACAGCAAGAGCTAGAAAAAGCTCTACTAGAGCAAGGAGTTAAAGCTAAGCTTAGATTTACCTCTAGGACCGATAAGGGGGTCTCAGCTATTGATAATGTAGCAATCTTCAGAGGACCAAAACCGACAATTTCGCGACTAAATTCTTCTTTACCCGATGATATAACGGTATGGGCGGTCTCCGCCATAGATAAGCCTGTTGCTCCACTCAAAAAGACCTACCTCTACGTTATTCCCTTCAAAGTAGATGTTAATCGTCTAACTAATGAAATAGCTAGATCTTTCAGGGAAGCTAGACTTTGCAAAGAAGGAAAGGCACCCTTACCCGATCAATATAGGGTTGAGAGGGCTAATGGCTATACTAAAGTCTTCATAAGCGGGAGGTCCTTCTGTTGGCAGATGATCAGGCGAATTATAGGATTTGCCCTGAGCCATGCTATTGGAATTAAGATGGACCTGGCACCGCCGGAACCTCTCGTCCTAATCAAAACGGAACTACCAATCAAATGGGAAGAATTTTACTATAAAAAACTTATAAGGATAAAGAATTTTCTAGAGAAGGAATCTTGGAGGTGGGTTATGAGACTAGAGCTCATAGCTGCACTAGATGCGGTCATCTCTTTAGAGCAATAACCGTTTTTGTCTCGGGTACGTACCATCTTACCTTATCTCTGAACCATTTCCAGAACTTAGTAAATGCATCCATGCTTTCAGTTTCCATCTGGATCACTCCATTATACTCAGTACCCCAAGCATGATCATATACTCCCATTAACCGAACCTCGGGAGGCCATTCTTCCATTATATCCTCCCATTGCCTTCGGGCTTTTTCCTCCTCTTCTTCGGTCAGTTCCCTTAACTTATAGAACACCAGTATCACATATGTGGGCATTCCATTATCACCAGAACTTGGTCTTGAGGACCAAATAAAAACTATTCATGGGAATGTTAGGAACATCCCTTCTCACGGTATAACCAGCATTCTCTCATACAACCAGTACAGTACTCATCACAGCTTGGTGTGGTTCTCCATTGGAAAGCTCTTCTCCTCTCTTCTAATACGTATTCCCTCTTTATACCAGTTTCTATGAGGTCCCACCAAGGAGTTTCCCTCTGACCATAGACAATAGAGTCTACATCAATACTAAGCCTCTTGGCCAGCTCTCTATAGGCTCCCCTATTATACGGAAGTCTGTATGCCTTAGTGAGCAACTTCGCTATTCTAAAATCACCTACCGAGAGTAGCGTCTGTAGATAAGCCCTACCATAGTGCATAGCGTTAACTCTTCCTCCAAATAACTTCTTGAATGCGGAGATCCTCCTTCTAATATCGATCTCTGGGGCAAGAGGCTCTTCTTCGAATGGGGTACCTGGCTTAGGGACAAATATACTGAGAGTGACTTTCGTGTCTATTAGCGATTTCACTTTCCTAGCTAGGATGGCAGAACTTTCTATATCCTCATCTTCCTCTCTTGGTAGTCCCACCATAAAGTAGAGCTTAAGATGCCTCATTCCAGCCTGTCTCATTTCTTCTGCAACTTTGATAACCTCGTCATTGTCTATCATCTTATTAATGAGGACTTTCATTCTAGGACTTCCTGTCTCAGGTGCTAATGTAAGCATATTTTCTCCGGATTCTAAAGCTAGTTCTATAAGCTCAGCATCGATATGATCTGCTCTAATGGAAGGAAGACTTACCTTGAGCCCCTTCTCGGCAGATGTATGTAATAGATCTTTTATTAGCCTGGAGGACGAAGCATCGCTCCCTATCACATATATTGAGTTGAATCCATGCTCAACTGCTGAATCAATCGCCTCTTCTAGATAACTTGCTCTGAGGTCGAGTCTTGGCCTTTGATGCCAGCCCAGCATACAGAACCTACATCCCCAACCACAACCCCTTGATATCTCGAGAAGGAAGGGATTAACGGGCCTCCCATCTCTAATCACTAATAGCTGTGTCTTAAGTGGCCTAAGCTCAGATACTCTCCTAAATACGGCCTTGTTCATCATAGAGGGTACGAAGAAGCCAATGTCAGATAAAGAGGAAAACTCTCCCTCCAACAGAGACTCTACTAACGGAGGTACTAAGAGTTCACTGTCACCTATTCCAATAGCATCCGAGGAGAGGCTCATTGGGATAGGATTTGCGGAAACAGCAGGACCTCCTAATATCACCGGCTTCTTGAAACCTTCCAGCATCCTCAACAAGATGGGGTACTGACCCTCAAAATGAAGACTCGCTAAAGCAACATCAAATTCATCAATAGACCTACCGCTCTCTACTGAGCCTTTCAGATCTGATACGAATCTCTCCGCCATTACATCATCATAGGAATTGAGTAAGAAGTAGACTATTTGATGACCAAGTGAGTTAATAGCAGCCATGTAGGGGGCTGGGTAAACGAGAGCTATCCTAAGTTTATAATCCCTTGGATCTCTATCGTAAAACCCACCTTCCTCTCTTAACATCCAAACCTCCCTAGTGGGCCGGGGGGGACTCGAACCCCCGACCTCCGCCTCGTAAGGGCGGCGTCATAGCCGCTAGACCACCGGCCCAATAGTGGCGCCGGGGGAGGGATTTGAACCCTCGCGGCCCGATGGGCCACTGGCTCTCCGCGGAAGGGATCTTAGCAGGCCAGCCCCCTACCAGGCTAGGGCACCCCGGCACCATCATCTATAGTGTGAAGCAGATTTTTAAAAGTATCCAATTTTAGCCCTCAATCAACTCAACAACTTTGGAAGGTGAGAATGCGGAGAGAATAGCTCCCGGTAAATGGGGTCCAATACGGGGGATCAGTCCTCTAGCCTGAGTTCCCCTCTTGCACACTAGGGCATGAGAGAGAAACGAGGTTCTGACTATACTAACATCCCTCTTATGGCCGGTCCTCAACAAGGCTCTATTTACGTGCTTCGGTGTAGCTCCTACGACGAATAGTACATCTAATTTTCTCTTCACCCAACTCATGATCGTAGCTAACTGTCTAGGGGAAAGGGAAACGTAGACGCCCCTCTCGTCCCGTTTAAAGACCCTGATCTCTAGAGCCAAACCATCAATTAATCCATAAATTCGAGATATTTTCCTAGCCGAGATCTTCTTTCCTCTGACGAGCTGGTGCCTCATCTCATAAAGAGGATAGAGAGCATCCTTATTTTCCAAAAAAGCCTTAAAATAGGTACCATATCCCACTTTTCCCAGATCTGTTATAAATCCTTTAAATGTGTCTCCCACCTTAACTCCGTCTATACTTGGAAGCTTTCCATAGATCCTGATTAGGAGATTCTCCCCTACTCCCTCATCAGGACCAGACAGAGTAACTTTTACCCACTCATTCTCTAGGTCTAGATCTACTTCAGGTATCTCTAGATCTTTAAAATAGCCTAGGATCTCCCATCCAAGCTCCTCAAGTAAGTCATCTTGGGGGAGACCTCCTGGTATTCTCTCTTGGATGAAAATAGTCCTAGTCAACTAACCCCTCCTTCCAGTGATCTTAAAGCCTTATTTAAAATCTCTAACATCTCCTTAAGCTCGGTAACTACCCTCTCCCTATCTACTGGCTCTAACATTGCCCCACATATCGGACAAACGAGTCCCGACTCTCCCATCTTACTAATAACCTCATCAAAACTGAGCCTGATGTGAGATGGGTCAGCTGCGCAGACATAGTACTCTCCCAATTCCTCCTCTTCCATTCTCTTTAATAGATAATCCCTAGCTTCCCTTAATTTTCTGAGTAGGAAAGACCTAGCTAAGTCTTTATTGATCCTCCAGTAGGTTAGGCGATTTCCCTCCTCATCCTCCTTGGTCCCTAGCTGGACT
>JAGGTZ010000009.1 GCA_021158805.1 Thermoproteota archaeon
AACCATCTGTAAGTTATCTCCGACGATCTTGTATCTCATATGTCATCCCATATCCGCAACTAGAATGAATACAGGATGAAATTTAAGCATCACCTCGGTAGGTCTTCATAACTTTGGCAAAAACAAGTTAACAAGCTATATCCTATCAATAGATCCGAATCTTACCTGTAATTTGAGGGAAACTTCTTCTACCTAGTAGGTACCTAGTTCGCTAAATACAGGTGAACTAAAGAAGGAGAAAATCCTATAGATCCTCTCTAACGAAAGTGAATTAGGGGGTCCTTCTAATTAATGTTCTTCTTCTCTAAGAGTGGAGAACAGCCCCTGTCATATACATACCTGATGCCAAAGAGACCAGCTAGTTCCCTTCTGAGAGCACCTACGTCCTCTTTTGATAACCTATGCATGTAGTACTTGCCTAAAGCTGAGGTAAGCATTTTCACCTCATTTTGAACGCTCTTCAAGTAGTTGACAACCCCCTTCTTACATCTCTCTCCCTTTATCCCCAAGTTCAGTGCCAACTTACCTAATTCTCTGAGTAGAGTGTATCTGAATAGCTCATTCTTTATGAAGGTCTGAGCTAGCGGGATATTTCCTAGGCAAGAATAAACCATGGGCCTGCCGAATGCAACAGCATCAGCTCCTAGGGCTAACGACTTGACCACGTGGGAACCGTCATAGAGCCTACCTGATATTATGAAGCTCGTATTAATTCCCTTCTCCTTGGCCCTAGTTATTGCTGAGAGACATGATACCGTAGGTAACCCTAGGTCCCTCATGCCAGCTATCGGACTCATTCCAGTTCCACCTTCCTTTCCATCGATTGTTATGGCATCGATACCCTCCCTCGCGGCTATCTCTATTACACTGTCAAGATCCCTATAGGGACCCGTCTTCAAGAATACCTTAATCCTAGGGAAGTTGTTCTTAATCAGCCTAATTTGACTGGCCAATATATCCTCTGTGAAAGTTCCGGGGGCCGAATGTTTCTCATAGTAGTCCTTAACAACTTTCTCTGGATCCTCTGGGATGTAATACGAATCCTTTATCCTCAAAGCTACATCCCTGCTTACTAGTACTTCACCACCAAGTCCCGGCTTCGCTCCCTGTCCAATCTTAATCTCGAAGGCTATAAGGCCCTCCTCTATATAAGGATCGAAATCTGGGTCTGTATACACTCTCTCCCAAAGCTTTAGATTCTCGTCCTCTACACTTTGTTGTATTACAAGCCCCCCATATCCATCATTCAGATTTCTAAGGTAAGAAAAGGCCCTCTCCTTGAATGAGGGCTGTTTCGTGAGCCTCTCATCATATCCCCTTATGCTGGCTATGTTCTCCCCCAATGAGTAGATGATACCCATTTCCGCGCAGGCCTCAGCTATCTTAGGGCCTATCAGGTTTGCTATATGAGTACCGCCCATCGCAGCACAAACTACAGGCATTTTCACCTTAAAGCCGCCAACCACACTCTCAGTATTCACATCTATGTAGAGAGGTTCTCTTAAGAGCTCTATCCCCTTCTCAAGTCTCTCAGGTGTAAACTGTGGTGGTAATAGTACTATGTCATCTAGGAGAAGGAATCTCCTGGGCCTATCGTATACATCAGCGCCGAATACATTATATCCAAATTCATCCTTAGGTGGATAGACCGCAAGTTCTCCGAGCTTAGCTCTCCTAAATATCTCATCTATCGGATAGTCCGTCATGGGGAGTGCACCCCTGGGACCTTTGGTGCGGGTCTTGCTAGATGCACTGATGGGAGATCACAGATGTATTTAACCAATCTCTCCATTCCTATACCAAAACCTGCTGAGGGCACTCCATGATCCTTTAGGAATTGGAGATACCATTTGTAAAGTTCCGGATTCTCATTAGTTTCTCTCATCCTTGCAAACACTCTAGATACCTCATATTCTCTTGCTGCTCCCGATGATAACTCGCCGTGACCTTCTGGTGCTAGCAAATCGAAATCCATTAATATTCCTGGCTTATCTGGATACTCCCTATCATAGAAGCCCCTCGCTCCCTTAGGATAGTCGTAAATGAAGAAGGGTTGGTTGTGTATTTTTGAAAGGTACCACTCCCATTCCCAAGGGATCTCAGTTTTATAGCTGAGCCTACTCTTCGGCTTTTTGACGTTAAATCGCTTCTCTAACTCTTCAATTACACTAGGATCCTCTGCTTCTTTCATTAATAAGTCTATAGCTTCCTTATGCGTCATCCTCTTCAAGGGAAGTTTAATATCAGCCAGTGATGTCCTAGTGGATCCGAAGAACTCCCATATCTTCACTAGAGAGTCCTCATACTGGGACATCGATGCTATAACATGTTTGATTAGCCTTTCGGCTATCTCCATGACTTGGAAGTGGTCCGCATCCCTCACCTCTAGATCGACCTGAACGAACTCTACTAGGTGTCTTCCAGTCCTTCCTGCATCTATTGGCTCATGTCTTAAGTTAGGATAGAAGAAGTAGACCTTTCCTTCTTCCATAGCTGCTGCGAGTAGCTGCTTATAGAGGATGCCACTCCTCATGATTCTATACTCCTTCCCATAGAATGGGACTCTGAACTCAAATGCACCTCTGGTTCCGGGGTCTGTCACAGGTCCGATTAGGATAGGATCGAATTCAACAAATCCTTCAGAGTCCAGGAACTCTCTCATTGCCCTCGCTATCCTATGTCTAAATCTGTACACTTCCTGCATTATAGGATGGCTAACTATACGGTATATGTCCTGCTTAAATGCCTCTGGTTCTAATGGTATTTGCCTTTGCGCTTCAGATTTCTGTAGTGACATAATTCAAGACCACGTTAAGCAAATAAAAGGCTTAGCATCAATATGACCTAATATTCCCAAAAAATAGGTCTGATATACTGAAAAATGCATTAACCTATGTTAATTAGACATCAAAATGCAGGAATATAAGTCGATATAACTAACATGTTGAGGCGCGTTAAGTCAGGGTTTCAAGTTTACAACCTAATAAATGCCTTAGAAATGTGTAAAGGGTCTGAGACCGCTCTCTACAGGAACCGCAAGGTATAGAGTTAGCAGTTCGAGGACTCCGGCCATCACCATTAATAGGAAAGCCCTACTCCAAGTCGTACCGTACCAGGCTTTTATCACAGCTATCCAAATGGCGAACATGCTAACCGTTCCTAAGATGGATGGGACGGGAGTGTATACTGAGGCAAATTTGGTTACTACCAGGTAAACAAGGCCTGATAGAAAGTTTCCCGCTATTACTAGCCCCATTAGAGATAAGAAACCATGCCTCTCTTCCATTACAAATATCTGAGCTACCCAGAGGAAGAATGTCTGTATAGCTATGGGGATGAGAGAGATGAAGAGATAGCCTAGTAGATCTATGAGCTTTACGGGCATGTCCACTCTAATGGCAAAACCTTATAGTCTTTATAATTACTACTACTCATATGGAAAGGTTTCTGAGCGAAATAGAGGGAATACTGAAGGAAGAAAGGGTAAATTACCAAAAGGTTGAACAGGCCTTTCTGGTTACTTTTAGGGATAAGGAGATCAGGTATAATGTTCTGATATTTGCTGATGAGCATATGGCGGTGATAGTGGGAAAGACGGATCCTCCCTTTATACCGACGCCGGAGATGGGAGCTAGGCTCTTAGAAGAAAATTTCAGGATGAACTTCGCAGCTTATCACCTCACTCAAGATAATGAGGTAATTGTGACCTCCGTACTCAGAAGTGAGTGTATTAGGGAATCCTTTAGGAGGAACTTCTACATAGTCCTTTCCTTCCTTAAAAGGTTAGGTGAGAGTCTTGCTTCTTGATGATATTGAGGCCATTTTAAAGGAACTCGGGCTTTCCCCCTTGAGAGAAGAGGACATGCTCGTTCTACTAATAGGTGAGGGAGGAAGAGAAGTCGTCGTCTATATTATAGCTGAGGAGGAGAGAAAGGTCGCCTACGTACTGGCTTCAGCATATCCACCCATTAAGGCCGAAGGTAGGGAGCTAGATATTCTAAGGGCCTCTTGGGAACTCGTGGACAGGGGGGTCCCCTGCAAAGTTGGAGTAGATAAAGACTCGGTTGTAGTAGAGGTTGACCTGGACGAATGTCATATAAAGAAAGATGTGTTGCTGGAAAGCATATACTTTGCAGCTGAAGGCATGCTTACAATTGCCGACAAACTCAGGGAGGGAGAAAGCCCTGAGGCTGCTGAAGGTGAGAGTGATACCTAAGTCCAAAAGAGAAGGGGTAGAGAAGGAAGGAGATCTCCTAGTGGTAAAAGTCAGGGATCCACCGGTAAGCGGGAGAGCGAATAGGAGACTAATCGAAGTGCTATCCGACTATCTAGGTATTCCAAAATCAAAGATAGAAATTGTAAAGGGCCTAAAGTCTAGAGAGAAGATAATCAAGGTGGATGAATAGTGGATGAACTAATAGAGGCAGCCTTAGCGGGCCTCTCTAATAGTAGTAAGAGGAAGTATAGATTTGTCTTCAGATCATTTCTACGAATAGTGTCCCTTGAGGAGGCTAAACCAATTCATGTGAGGATTTGGGCTTCAAGGAGAGAAGGAACTATTTCAAGACGCACCCTGAAGCAACAGCTCTACATGCTATCGAGGCTTTTCAAGATAGCGGGCAGGAAAGATTTAAGCAATGAAGCAAGAGCATTAGCAAAGGAAATTAGAGCGCCTCCTCCCCACCCTAAGGTAAACGAGGAACTATTTAGGACCTACCAGCAGATAGAGCGCCTCTTGGCCAATGCCAAACCCCTTCAAAGGGCTGCCATAATGATGCTCGCAGAGACCGGCATGAGAGTTGGAGAATTGGTCTCATTAAGGTGGGAAGATGTAGATCTAACGAACAAGAGGGCTTTAGTAAGAGGGAAGGGGGGAAGGTCTAGGTATGTTTACTTCACAAGTAGAACCAAAAAACTGCTTGAGGAGATAAGTGCTAAAAGAAAGGAAGATATGGTATTCCCGGTTACGGCTAGGACTATTAGGAGGTGGGTTTCACAGCTTTTGAATACGCATCCTCATGCCGTGAGGCATGCCTTTGCTGTGTGGTTCCTCTCTAAAGGAGGCAATCCTAGAGTCCTGCAAAGGATCTTGGGGCATAGCAGTCTGAGGACCACTGAAATATATTTGGACCTAACCCAAAGCCTCATTGAGAGGGAATATAGA
The DNA here is from genome assembly GCA_021158805.1 of Thermoproteota archaeon. Lineage (GTDB taxonomy): Archaea > Korarchaeota > Korarchaeia > Korarchaeales > Korarchaeaceae > Korarchaeum. The sequence continues at coordinate 5,165 of JAGGTZ010000009.1, forward strand.
ATGGTCACAGGAGGGGAGCGATAATCAGGTGACCCTTAGGATAGTGCAGATCTCCCACAAATTCCCGCCGCATCCCGGGGGGACTGAGTACCATGTTCATAAATTATCTCAATTCTTGGCCCGTAGGGGGCATGATGTCACGGTACTTACAACCTTGTATAGGAGCGCTCCACGAGAGGAAATGCTTGATGGATTCACGGTCAAGAGATGTTCAGTGCTAGCATCACCCCTTAGAAACCCCATATCTCTCGAGCTAGTTACAAAGGCGAGGGAACTCTCGAGAGATGCTGATATAACTCACCTCCACTCCGTCTACACATTCACTACAGTGATTCCTCTCCTACTAGGCGTAGTAAAATCCAAATCTGTGATCACACTTCATGGAAGGGCATACTACGAAGGATTTGGGAAGATCCTAGCTAAGGTATATGAACCGATAGCATTTCGCATTTCTAGGAGGACTGACCTCCTAATAGCCCTTACAGAGCTCGATAGGGATCTTATGATCTCGAAGGGAATAGCTGAGAATAAGATAAGAGTTATCCCTAACTTCATTGATGTGAAGGAATTTGACAACTGGGCCCGAAGGTCTAAGCCAGCTGAGAGAGAGGCAGAGCTGCAGCTAGTCTTCGTGGGCAATCTTGTGGAGGCAAAAGGAGTAGTTCAACTTGTGAAAGACCTTTCTCGAGTAGATGAAGATGTTGGCCTCTGGATCATTGGAGAGGGACCACTAGAAGCCAGGATTAGGAATATCGCACGTATAACAAAAGGAATAAGGCTACTCGGATCTAAGGACAGGAGAGGGATAGTCCCCTACATAATGGGGGCAGATGCCGTCATATTACCATCTAAGAGCGAGGGATTTCCAACCATAGCTCTTGAAGCTTTAACTCTAAGAAAACCACTAATTTTGTCTGATATAGCTGTCCATAAAGCTCTCTTTCAACAAGTAGCTATATTTTACAGTCCCGGAGATCCTGTCTCTCTGAACAGGGCTCTGAAAAAGCTTAACTCACGAGAATTGGTGGATCTAGTCAATAGAGGTAGAAAGATGGTAGAGGAGAAGTACGACCTAAGTGTGGTAGGGGACCAGATAGAATCCCTTTATTACGAGCTCTACAGGTAAACTATTTTAAGAGCTGTAGGGCTTAAAGACGAACTATCATTACTTTTAGAGCTACTAATCATTCCTTAATCTGTGGATGATAAAACCGGCTGTCTCGTTAACTGTTTTAAGAAACCTAGGTCTAGCTAACATATGGCTAAATTGAATAACTTAGTGCTACTGGCGGCCATATTTATACTCACCCCTTCCCTCATTCCCATTGCTTCATCTCCGGAGCTACCCCATAGATTTAGGTATGTGGTGGATGTGCCGACAGTAGGTTCATATGAAACCACGATTGATCCGCTGAATCCAGGGTTTTACCTCAATGATACCTTGGATCCTTACTCTATTAGGGTTCTGGCGCCATCTGGGAATGAGGTACCTGTGTATCTGGAATTTGAGACCGAGCAGCCAATTAAAATGGAGGGGAACATAGAGAGACATAACTCATTCATTTTCCCTGAAAATAATGGATTCTGTTTTATTGGGACTAGTCCTGATGCATATGTCAAGATATTACTCGATAGAGGTGCTCTAGATAGTTCTCACGGCTTTACCTTCACTATTAAGGGGAACTTCACTGTCTTATTGAAAGACTCCTCACTTCCCACCGTGATAGCCGAGAAGGATGTGGTATCGGAGAAATGGTCGCCTTTCTACATGAGGTACGACCCATCCAAATTGGATGAGAAGAGATTTTACTCAATCTTCCTAGTTCCTAGATCGGGTATTGGATGCATCTCCAATCTAAATTTAGTTTCAGGCAAACTCATCGTGAGATGGAACGCAGATGTACCAGGAAAATACGCGATCTATCTAGATACATTCCATAGCCCACCAAGACTTGTCAACATAACAGAGGGTAAGAGAGTAGAGATTGAGAATATGGAGGGATTTCAGATCATTCCCAGATTTAGGAAACATCTCAGTGGTAATGTAAGCCTCGCAGTAGAGGTCGTCGGCAATAGTACTGAGATAGAGAGTGTTCAAGCTAGGATAGACTATGAAGGGCAATATAACTGGTCCGATCCATACGGAGTCCTCATAAACTTCAAACCTACCAGTAAAGGGATCTGGGAATCAAAATGGAATACATTAACTACATGGGATGGCAAACATATCTTAGTGATAAGGGCCTTTGAGTCAAGTGGACGGTTCGCTGAATCTAAGGTGGAAGTTAGGATAGAGAATGTGAGAAATGGCACTATACTTGCTCCAGACAAGAAAGAATTTACCTTCATAGTAATGGGTGATAACAGACCGTCTGGTGGCATTAAGCAACCAGAAGTATACAGACAGTTACTTCAATACATGATCAGGGAGGAACCCGATCTATACTTCAATGTGGGTGATATAGTATATAGTGGCGAGTTAAGGGAATATGAGGATTTTGTAAGGGTTACAAGCTTGATTAAGGGCCCCCTGTTCATAGCCGAGGGGAACCATGAAAACACAATAGGTGAGAAAGGGCAAGAGAATTTCATTGACTACTTTGGGAAACTCTTCTACTCCTTCGACTATGGGAATTCTCACTTCGTTATACTAAATGCCAATATACCAGGTCACAGGTATAGTATGAGTGATGAACAGATCTCTTGGCTAGAAGAGGACCTGTCAAGGTCCACCGCCTCACATAATTTCATCTTCATTCATCAACCCATTTATCCATATGCTCATGGTCTAGAAGATGAGATCGCCGAGAAGAAGCTCAGAGCCGTTCTCCAGGCTCATAAGGTGGACCTTGTCTTCCAGGGACACGAACACATGTTCTATGAGGGTGTTGAAGACGGGATCAGATATGTAATAACTGGGGGAGGAGGGGCAGAGCTAGATACCCAATATCCAAGCGAGTGCCTCTTCTTTCATTATATAGTAGTCAGGGTTTCAGGAGGAGAGGTCAGCTACAGGATAGTTAAGCCGCCAGTACTTGAGATAGAGGAGATACCAAGCCCAATCGATAGCTCTTCAATTAATATCCGAGGAAGGGTCCAACCATTCGCGCTTGTACGTGTGAATGGATCGGAGGTTAAGCCATCTGTATCCGGGGCTTTCACACATGAGGTAAATCTGAAGCCCGGACTTAATAGAATCATAGTAGAGGCGATTTACGATAAGGAGAGGTTATATAAGGAGATCCTAGTTGAATACAATCCACACTCAGACATAGAGATTGAGGGAAATCCCTTATCAGGTGGTGAGGTGGAAGCTTATGTCACCTGCATGGGTAAACCTGCCGATGGTACATTGATTGTGGGTAAGACTAAGTACGCACTTACAGACGGGAGAGCAATTATTAAGCTACCGATCGTGAACGAGGAGGAGAATATAGAGATTGTATCAATAGTTAAAGGTTGCTA
>JAGGTZ010000102.1 GCA_021158805.1 Thermoproteota archaeon
CTATAAAGATAATTGCAGGCCCTTCATCGAAGGAATATCAGTTAACTGCAAGGCTCATGGTATCCCTCCAGATCAATCAGACATTCAAAGCGTATTACGGTACATTCGATCAAGAAGCTGCTGAGATACTTGGCCTAGAAACACAGAAAGCGGGTACGACGTTACCTCCTGGAAATATAATCCTGCTAGGAGGACCTAAAGCGAACCATCTCTCCAAGCTAATCAATCAAATGGAGGGTATAACTGTGGAGAATAAGGAGGGGAGAAGTTACATTAAGGTAAATAGCTATGAACTTAAAACAATTGTATCCTATGGGAAAAGCGATTACGCGTTGATATATGCACTAGAATACAAGGGAAGGAAGATAATCCTAGTAGAAGGCCTCACTAGGTATGGGACTAGAGCTGGTGCGCTATATCTATGGTCAGGATATGCAGCTGGTAACACCTTAGTAATTATCAAGTGGACAGATTATGATGGGAACGGAGATGTAAGTCTGCAAGAGATAAAAGAGGTGTATAGCGAAGTCTGACAGTCCCAGTCCCCCTTAGAATCCTATTCTATTCGTAGCACCCGATACTACGGTCTGGAGACATACCTACTCCCTTTTATGTAAAACCTAAGTGGAAGATCGGCATGTTCTCCTGCATAGTCAACGCCAATCCTCTTTGTGGCTACTATGTCCTCCGGACTCACTTCTCTATAGCTCTCAAAGTATATCGGGCCTTCCTCTACACTAATTCCATTAAAATCTAGGGTAATTCCGAAGGCCTTAGTTAACCTCCCTGGACCAGCACATAGTTTTTCTAGTTTGATCTCTGAACCTCTATTCTTCTTCATTAAATCTATTCCTTCTACAGGCTCAACCGCCCTAATTAATACTGCATTAGGTTCTTTAGGAGGTGCTGCGGTCACATTTAGCATGGCATAAGCGTGAACTGGATATATGTACAGGAGACCACAGTCCCTGTAAAGAGGTTCCATCTTGGGTGTTCTCCTACCTCCATATCCACGGGATGCTTTATCCTCCCTACCTAAGTAAGCCTCAGTCTCTACAACTATGCCAGAGATTCTTCCTTCAAGAGTTTCATGGACGAGCAATTTGCCCAGTAAGGACTTGGCTAGGGTTACTGGGTCTCTGCAGAAGAATTCACGAGGGAGCTTCTTTCCCATAGATCATCCCTAGACGAGCTATTTTCTCTCTCTATGGGTCATTAGGTAGCTTAAATTCAAACTATAGCTTAATACCAAGTCATTAACGAGAGGAACTATGGTATTGGCCTTGTATATCTTGACCTCCCTATTCCTATAGACATCTGTCTCCGTTATCACTAGAAATTTTCCGGACATGTCGGGCAAAACCGATCTCCAGAGATAAGCCTTGTCCATGTTGAGAATGTGTGAGATCTCGCTGAGAGTTAAGCCTTCTTTAGATTCTCTCTGACTTAAAGATTTCACAAGCCTCCTTCTATCAAAGGACTCGCTCCTTAGTCCGAGGACTTCAGACAGAAGGCTGACTACCTCATTTACATCGAGTCCCTGTAGCCTATCTATTGCCTCTTTTGCCGCTAATATTGTGATAACCTTTATCTCAGTGGGCGAGAGATCGCTGAAATAGTAAAGGTCCCTTTTATCTATTGGAGGTGCTATCCCTAGGGTAGCTAATGCCTTTAATGCCTTAATTACTAAGGGTAATCTCTCTAACGTTATTAAGAAGTGAATAGAATGGACGAAGGACTTATACCTCTCAAAGAGGGAGACACCGTTAGATATCATGGAGAAGACGTTAGCTAGTTCATCGCCTACCAGTAAGGGATCTGACCATATGAGGGGATTTAGATGAAATATACTCGAGACTAATAACTTATCGCTCCTCATACACCTTAGTGGATCTCTAAAAATGTCCAAAGATACAGAGATCAACTCGATAGCCCTCTTAAGGGCCTCTACATCCCCTCCCCACTCAAACTCTGTCTTGTGACCTAACAGGGTCAACGTTACCTTCTTGCTAGACAATTCTAACTTGGCAGCATACCCTCCCTCCGGAGGTTCATCATACCATCTAAAGGAAACCCCAAACGGATATGTTCTTACCTTATCCTCCTCTATAATGTAGAATTCCCATTCTGAACCAAGCTTTTTTGTAACTATTTCGGAAAAGGGGGTCACTCTCGTTAGTTTACCTACAGCTTCCCTGCCTTCTAGATAAATTAAGCTGAGGTATAGCGTATTAGGTATGCTTTGGTTTCTCTTAATTCTCGACCCCCAGCATGAACGCGACCGTAATCATTTAATTATTCTTTTTACCGACATTTTTTTCAATATGAAAGCAAAATCAGAAAAACAGGGTAGATGGAGAAATAAGCTAATATACAACTCCTCTCATGGAGGAGCAGGCGGACCTGCAGGCGGAACATTCATATAGACCTACCTCCTTCCTTCCCTCCTTGGTATGTAGACCAATACTATTACCATCTGCTAGCTGATTTTCTTTAGTAGACATATCAGGAATATTCATACTACTAAGAACGTAGGGGAAACAATCCAATTTGCGAAAAAGAAAAATTTATTAGTCCAAACGATACTAATTATTGTGCCTACAGAAACGCATGAAAAAATTGAAGACCTAACTGATATTTTCATGGAAGAGGTGAAAAAAGCCGCAAAGTTCCTCAATGAGAGTCCTGTGAGGAAGGTGCCGAAAAAAGTCATATTAGATAACGTTGAAATTGAGAATAATTATAGAAGTGGCATTAAAATGGTAAATAACGAGCTCAGAATAAGCAAGAAACTACCAAGGGATAAAATAGAGGCTATCTTACGGAGGGAAGCTTTAATTACATTTTTACCAGAAGTGGATTTCCCACAAATATATGATCTGGCATGGGCATATGCCAATGCTGATATTTCTTGGTGGAAAGAGTGCAGCCAACCAATAAACCTTCCTACTTTCCCCATATATGAAGCTCCTGGCATGTTTTCTCTATATAGCCAAAAAGAGCGAAGATCTATCGTAAAGAGCACTGTTAAGTCTATATTATTACTCTATGAGCAGGGACAGGAGGTTACCCTCAAGGACTACCTCTCGATCCTCATGATTTCTAGGAGATATCCCTCTATAAAGATCTCGAAGAAAGAGGAGAAGGTCCTGAAATCCTTAATAAAAGTTGCAAGTGAAGCTAAGCTTGAAAAGTTAGCGGAGATCTCCGGATTATCACTAGCATCTGTATCCAGAGCGATAAGAGGTTTATTGGCTAAAAAGGTGATTCATGGTCCATATAACCTAAATCCCTTAAGATTGAGCTTATCTATTTTCTTCATGGAATTAGAGGATCCATCGAAGGAGGAAATAGATTTCCTTGAGTCATTTCCCTACACATATAGTGTCTACAAACCCGTCAATAGTGATACCTACTACCTTGCATTTTTGATGCCGATGAAATACAAGTCAGCTCTGTTGAGGCTGAGGGGAAGAGGGCTAAGAATGGGGAGAGCCGTAAGGTTCTCCTTTGAAATGCACCCTCTCGAACCGATAAACCCAGAGGAAGTTCTTAGTATGATGATAGATGGATATAAAACGAAGCCAGAGGTTTTGCCGTATTATAGGGAGGAGAAGCCACCATTCAAGCTAGATAGGAAGGATATAATCGCCTTAAACCTCCTCCTTCAGAAAGGTAAGGCATCTAGGTCACAGCTAAGGAAGATAGGTGTTACAAATCCTGCTGAGAGATTTAGTAGGTATAGGAAAGGTGGTATAATATTCAAAGGGTATCTTCCTACAGGATTAGGCATAGGGGAAGCTGTAATAGCGAAAATAGATATACCATATAGAGACTTCCTCAGGGTGAGAAGGGCGATTGGAAGCGTCTCTTCCCCAGTTCTATACTTCGTCGAGGGTAGCCTCAATGGGACTATTGCAGTATGTTTCGTAAACCAGGAGATATTGTCTACATTCATTAAGTCAATGAAGATAATCTTCGGTGAATCCTTGGAGCTGCTGGACATTTTAGTCTCAGCTGGGCCGTCAAGCTGGAGCTTACCTGTAGACTTATGGAATGAAGAGGAACAAACTTTTGAGATGGATCTGGAATCGTTTGTTAGGGCATTTCTTAGCAGAATAAATAAGAGTGAATGGAAGAATATAGTGACTACCTATACCTAGATGTAGTGTGTGAGGATCCTCGAACGTAAAACCCTTGGGTTAGTCAGGGTATTGAGGGAACCACTTACCGACAATTCTCATCACCTCCTGCGTTATCCTCCCATCAGATTCTCTCGTATTGCCACCAATATGCGGAGTGAGCA
>JAGGTZ010000130.1 GCA_021158805.1 Thermoproteota archaeon
GACCTAAAGAGGAATGGAGGTACGATCCATGGGGAGGGGAGATCTCCAATGGAAAGATCTATGGAAGAGGATCTGGAGATATGAAGGCCGGGGTTGCAGCGATGATATATGCGGTGAAAGCGGTTCAGGAGCTCGAAATACCCATTAATGGCAAGGTACTAGTTGAATCGACTATAGAAGAGGAAGATGGTGGCATCGGAGGGGCGCTAGCTACTCTATTAAAGGGATATACTGGGGACTTCTCAATAAATCCAGAACCATCTGGACTAGATTTCTATGCTGCTTCAGCAGGAGTTCTTTACTTTAAGATAAGAGTTAAAGGTAAGCCAGCTCACGCAAAGGAGGCGCATAGAGGAGTTAATGCAATCGACAAAATATGGCTAATTTACAAGGCCCTGAAAGAACTTAATGAAGAGCGACAAAAGAGGATAACGTTCCCACCTGCTGAGGAATGTGAGCCATATATGAAAGGACATGTCACCATCCTAAACATTGGTGTGATATCAGGAGGAGATTGGCCATCTACAGTCCCCGCATGGGCAGAGATTAGGTGCAGGATAGGCTGGCCACCAGGGGAGAGTATAAGGGATGTAGAGAGACAGATCTTGGATAAAGTGAGAGAAGTTTCTGAGAGGGATCCCTGGCTCAAGGAAAATCCTCCAGAGTATAGTATAATTGGTTGGAGGGCAGAACCTTCCATGATAGATACATCGGATCCATTTGTGTTGAAGCTTTCAGATCTAGCCTTCAAGGTCACCGGTAAGAGGCCCAGATTTTGCGGAGGGACTGCCGGACTAGACACTAGATTCTTCATAAACGACTTCAATATTCCTTCTGTGGGATACGGACCCATAGCTCATAATATTCATGGAATTAACGAATCTGTAGAGCTGGACTCTGTTATCCAGGTTACAAAAGTTATAGCACTGGCTATAGTTGAGCTATTGGCGAGGTGATTTTGGAGGGAGGTGTTTTGCGATAATTCTGGTTAATCAATCGGTATGTATTGGATGTCGATTATGCGAACTAGCTTGTTCCTTCACTCTATTTAAAGAATTCAATCCGTCCAAGTCAGCTATAAGGGTTCATAGGGATGAAATAAGTGGTACTTATTTTCCAGTGATAAGCCCCTTCGGCGGCATACTCACAGACCCTGATGGCAATGTAATATCATGCAAGGAGTGCAGTAAGCCACCCTGTATAGAGTGGTGTCCTACCAACGCCTTGGTGAAGGGTGATTAATATGGAATACCTTCCAAAGGTCCTATTTGTTGATCTGACCAAAAAACTCGTAAAGAAGGTTACACTAGGAAAGGAAGTTGTGGTGAAGCTTCTAGGGGGAAGAGGAATAAATATAGCAACCTTACTCGGTCTCACGCGGGAGAACCTATCTGAATTAGATCCTTTCAGTCCAGATAACCCAATAGTAATTGGTACAGGGCCCCTAGTCGGTACGATATTCCCAGCTTCATGCCGTGCTAGGATAGCCTCTCTGTCTCCACTAACTGGTATAATCGGAGATAGTAGCTTTGGTGGGCATTGGGCTCCTGAGCTCAGGTACGCTGGATTCGACCACATAGTGATTACAGGTAGATCAGAATCCCCGGTCTACATCTGGATAAACGACGATGATGTAGAAATAAGGTCTGCAGAAAACGTCTGGGGTAAAGATATATGGGAGACGGATAGAATCCTCAAGGAGGAGACAGATAAAGATGCCAAGGTCCTAGCTATAGGACCAGCTGGCGAGAACTTAGTTAGATATGCCTGCGTCGTTAGCAATGTTCACAATTATGCAGGTAGGACTGGGATGGGCGCTGTCTTTGGGAGTAAGAAGTTGAAGGCCATAGTAGTCAGAGGAACGAAAGGTGTAAAGGTAGCGCACCCAAAGGAATTCTACGAGCTATGCAGGGAACTTTATGGTAAAATAAAGGAGCATCCGAGATATGAGATTCTCTCAACGCAAGGCGCAACCAGGCTGTCTATAATAATGTATGAGGATGGCAGGCAGCCCGTAAAGAACTTTCAAGCTAACTTCATAGAAGGAGGCGAGAACATACTGACTCCTGAATTTCTGAAACTTGCGGTGAAGCATAAATCATGCTTCTCATGTCCTATAGGATGCACATATGTGTTCCTCTCCCAGAGAGAGGGCGAAGCCGTATTTGGTCAGCATTTCCCAGAAAACCCAATAACAGAGGCACTTAAAGTAGGTATGACGGATCTAGCATCGCTGATAAAGGTATACGTTTTGGTAGGGAAATACGGGATAGATATAGATTCCTCCATGACCACAATCGCCTTCGCGATGGAGTGCTTTGAAAAGGGGATACTGAAGCGTGACCAGGTAGGATACGATCTAACATGGGGGAATTCCGATGCCGTGATATCCCTTATTGAGGAAATCGCCTACAGGAAGGGGTTTGGAGACATGTTAGCGGAGGGCGTAATGAGGCTATCATCTAGACTGGGGAAGGAGACCGAGGAATTTGCTATGCATATAAAGGGAGAAGAGCTTCTCCCTGAGCTAAGGTCCTTAACAGGCTCAACTCTTGCGCATGCAGTTTCCAGTAGGGGGGGCGACCATGTAAGAACACAGTGCTTCGTGGCAGAGTACGGTGTCCCTCCAGACTATTCAGAGAGAGTATTAGGAGATAGGGATGCCACTAACCCCCTATCCAAGAATAGTAGAGCAAAAGCGATAATGGTCAGGTATTTCGAGGATTTAATTGCAGTTTCTGATTCCCTAGGAATATGTAGCTTCTTAGTAAGTGGTGTTCCAATGGTAGAACTGGAGGAGATAAGTAAGGCCCTTTATCTTGCTTTGGATATAGAAATCTCAAAGGAAGAACTTCTTAAAGCTGGAGAGAGAGTTATTAATCTAGAAAGAATATTTAACGAGCAGAGAGGAGTCACGAGAAAAGAAGACACATTACCTAAGAGGCTATTTGAACCCCTCCCAGAGGGACCCTACAAAGGGCAACGTCTAACGGAGAAAGAATTAGAGGACATGCTTACAGAGTACTATAAACTCAGAGGATGGGACACAGATACTGGTAGAGTATCAAAAGAAAAAATAAAGGAACTTGGGCTGGATAACCTAATTATAGGGGCTCTTTAGAGCCCTAACCTTCCTTTTTTGGAGGATATGGATATGTTAGTTTGCTAAAGGAAAGGCCCGCTTGCACAAGTAACTCAGCAATCTTTAATGCAGCTATACCTGGATCTATGACAGGAATACCTATTCTCTCCTGAACTTCTTTAGCCATTCCGAACATTCCCAAGCACCCAAGGACTATAGCATGAGCTCCGTCCTCCTTTATGGCCTTCTCAGATAATGAGACTATCCTCCTAATTGCCTCCTCCCTATTAGATCTTAAACCCAGCACCGTAATTCCTAAAGGCCTAACCGAAGCTAACTTTGACTCTACACCTAGGATTTTCGCCTTATTCTCGTACCTAACTACGTCCCTTCCTAGTGGTGATATTACCGTAAACTTATGGGCTAAGAGAGTAGCTAAGATGAAGGAGGCTTCTCCAGGACCTACGACCGGTATCTTGACGAGTTCTCTTGCAGCATCAACGGCTGGATCCCCAGAACACCATATTATCACGGCGTCGACGCCATCCTCTTCAGCTTTCTTCACATTCTCGAGTAAATCAATAGCAGCTAACTCATCCTCATAAAAAGATTCAATTGTTATCGGTCCCTTTTTCACGGGAACGAATTCTATCTCAGTTGTGGGGAGCGCCTCTCTAGATAATCTCCTTCTCCTATCTTCTAAATCGGCTTCCGAGAGGCTTGTAATAGGTACAACGACCCTTATCCTCATAGAGATCCTCTAAGCCTATGCGTCGTCCCTAGATATAAGCGTTTGCCAAGAAGCCCTTGTTAGATATTTACTCCGCACCAATCAACTATAGTGCACGCTATCACTTTCGTTGCAGTAATCACATCTTCTAGATCTATATATTCGTCAGCAGTATGAGCTAAATCTATATTCCCTGGCCCGAAAAGGATAGAAGGTGTATCACCGTACAAGGTTAGAAGTCTCATATCGGTACCCCCAACGGTCCCTCCTAGTACTGCCTCCTTTCCAGTTATTGTAGTATAAGCTTCCTTTACAGTGCTAACTAATGGGTGTGAGATGTCTATCTTAGCTGGATCCCATCTACCGAGCCATTCTATCTTTGGAGGATTTTCTTTCAGCCAGCTATCCTCCGAAGAGACCTTCATTATCAACTCCTCGACCTGACCCTTGATTACATCACAATCCTCTTCTGGAAGGAGACCAACCCTCCCCTCCAAGAATGCTCGGTCAGGGACTGTGGAGGGCCATTCCCCTGCGCGAAGGACACCTATGTTCACATAAACTGGCAACATACCGTACTTCTCCTCATAGAGCGGATGTCGGAGTTCTTTCATTCTCTTATTTTCGAACTCTAGTAGGGTCTCATATATCCTCACAATCTTCTCTAAAGCGCTGATACCTGCCTTACGAAACGCGCCATGCGCGGCCCTTCCGGTAACACTTATCCTAAACCATAATGCACCCGATTGCATCGTATGTATCTCTAAACCAGTGGGCTCAGCAACTATTCCAGCATCGGCCTTATATCCCCTCATTATACATGCAAGCGTCCCATTTCCTCCAGTTTCCTCCCCTATAACGCTCTCTATAATGACATCTCCTAGCAACTCTACATTAGCGTCCTTAATGCACTTTAACGCCATAATTATAGATGTGAGACCCCCTTTCATGTCGCAGGCTCCCCTACCATACACTTTACCATCGACTACCTTCGCAGACCAAGGATCGTAGGTCCACTTCTGGTCGTCAGGGGTTACTACATCAGCATGCCCGTTTAAAATGAGAGACCTTCCTCCTCCAACGCCTTTATACAAACCGACAACATTAGGGCGGTCCTTATAGTCTGTATCTAGCGGATTATAGGCTTTATGCTCCTTTAACTCATCTATGCTTGGGCACCAGACATCTACCTTGAGGTCCATTTGCTCCAACTTCTGTGATATCTTTTCCTGAACCTCGCGCTCACTTCCCGTGACACTTGGTGTTTGTACAAGCTCTCTGAGAAGCCCTAATATCTCCCCTCTTTTCTCCTCTACAGACTTTAATACGACTTTCTTCACTTCAAGGAGCTTGTCACC
>JAGGTZ010000099.1 GCA_021158805.1 Thermoproteota archaeon
CTAGACTTCTGAGTGATTCATGCCCTATTTTTCCAGGCCTTGAGGAAGCACCTATAACAGCTATAGATCTCGGTTTAAAGAAGAAATCCAGGTCGGAACTCCGGAGCATAGTCATGAGACAGATCCTAACTAAGCTATTAAGGTACTTCCTATGAGAGGCCGATGTTTCAGTACTTAGGACTTCAGTAATCCCATTAAGGTCCCACTCAGAATAGTCTAGCTGAATGTGTAAAATAGGCTTCCCATTGTAGTTTTTCTTGATATCGATATTGTTGCCAGCTCCTCTAGCATGCCTATCTGGATTTTCGCATAACTACCGGGAGTGAATGAGGAAGTTGCGGGAAAGTCTTAAGTTCAGAGGTCATATTTAGCAGGGGGTAACAACGGGTACCCTACGAATGAGGTACGACAGGGGCACCATAGTAGTTGAGGGAGTAAGGACACTACAACATTGCACTTGGGACCCTAGGATCGGGGCCCTCAGAACCCTCGGCTATAGGTACAGATACTTAAAACAGATAATACCTGAGGCAATTGATGATGTATTAAACCCCCTACAATCACCTAACCTCGAGGAGAAGGTATCTCTCAAACCTTTCCAGTATGATGCGTTAGAGTCATGGCTCAATAGGAGGAGGGGAATAATAGTACTTCCAACTGGGGCTGGAAAGACGTACATAGCTCTAAAAGCAATGGAGCTACTAAATGTCCCTACTTTGGTGGTCGTGCCCACCCTGCCTCTCCTAAAGCAATGGAGGGATGTCATCGAATCGCTCTACCATGTTAATGTCGGTGTGATAGGAGGGGGTCAGGAGAGGCTCGAACCCATCACAGTGATAACCTACGATTCAGCTTACTTGAGGGCTGCGGAGTTAGGTAATAGATTCGAGTTCGTAGTTTTTGACGAGGTTCATCATCTAGCAGCAGAAGGCTATATAGAGATAGCCGAGTACTTAGTAGCCCCTTACAGGATGGGGCTCACAGCGACTCTCGAGAGGGAGGATGGCAGGCATAGGCTCCTCTTCCCCCTGGTTGGTGGTGTTGTCTACCAACTCTTCCCCAAGGATCTATCGGGTGAGCATCTCTCCGAGTTCGATACGATAAGGATAAGAGTTGACATGACCGATGATGAGAAGAGGAGATATAAAGAACTCGTAGACGAGTACAAGTCATCCCTCAAAAGAGCGGGCATATCCATAAGATCTCTTGAGGACTTCAGGAAGTTAGTAATGAGGAGTACCTCTAACAAAGCAGCTAGAAGAGCATTATTAGCGTGGCATGAGGCACGTAAGCTTGCTATAAATTCTAGAGCTAAGTTAGATGTGTTAAAAGATCTACTAGAAAGTCACAGGGAGGATAAGGTGATAATATTCACGGAGTTCAATGACATTGCCGAGGAGATCAGCAGGAAGTTCCTAATTCCGCTAATTACCCACAGAACGAAACATAAGGAGAGGGAGAAGATCTTGCAAGCTTTCAGGATAGGTGCTGTGACGAAAGTTGTTACATCGAAGGTCTTAGATGAGGGAATAGATGTACCTGATGCTAGGGTAGGTATAATACTGGGAGGCACCGGGAGCAGGAGGGAATTTGTACAGAGATTAGGGAGGATCTTAAGAAAGAGGGAGGGAAAGAGAGCAGTTCTATACGAGATAATATCTAGAGGGACTACTGAGGTGAGGATCTCTAGTAAGAGAAGGAAGGGGTTGGAGATCTAATGCTCCCATCTCAGTTATTGCGGATTAAGGTGAGGGGCTCCAAGGTATACCCGCTATGGGCTAAGGGGACGGACTTGGAATTAGAGGTGGCCGAGCAATTAATATCGATGTTTAAGGAAGGGAAGACACTCAAGCAAATACATGAGGAGATTGAAGAACTTGAACAGATATATGAATCGGCTGGTCTCGACTTCAAGTTCGTAAGGGGGCTGGCCCTTCTTTTAGAGAGAACATCTTCCTTTGAGAGCCCGTCAGCGAGTATTGAACCATCAAAAGCCAGGGAAGTAGTATTCAGGATAGTGAACGAGATTTACGGGGGGTTCGTTACCGATGAAAGGGATTATGTCATTGAGATCGCTGCCCGAGAGCTTGGACTTACTCCCAATGAGCTAGAGCGGGCATTATGGGCGGACTCTGAGGAAAACCTGATCCTTACGCAAGGACCAGATTACAGTCCTTCAAGCCTCCTAAGGCAGTACAACATGTCTCTCCTCCAGACAACGTTATTTAAGGCATTGAACATGACTATAAGAACTAAATCTTCAGGCACAGAAGTGAAGAGGCTCTTAAGAGCTGTTAAGAGGCTAGGATTAATGTATACAGCCACAAAATCCGATCTAGTAGAGTTGAGGATAGATGGGCCTGCATCTGTGCTAAAGATGACCACGAAGTATGGCACATCACTGGCGAAGCTAATTCCTCACGTAGTTTCGATGAGAAGCTGGTATATCATGGCTGATATAGTGAGGAAGAGGGGGAGAAGGAAGGCTTTCCTATCTTTTACGCTCTCATCCTCTTCTAGGGAACTGTTCCCCCAAGAGCGTCCAGAGGAACCACTCTATGACAGCGAGTTAGAGAGGAGTTTCTCCTCCATAGTTGGCTCAGCGGGATGGATAGCTTTGAGAGAGCCGGAGCCTCTGATAGCCGGTAACTCCATATTAATCCCCGATTTCCTGCTTAAGAAGGGTGCTGCAAAGATCTATGTGGAGGTAATGGGCTTTTGGACTCCCGATTATGTGGAGAAAAAGCTAAGGAAGATAAGGGAAGTGAAGGAGCCGATGTTAATTTTGACAAGGAGAGACCTACTTTGTTCTAAGGTCTTAAGGATTCCAAAGGATGTTATAGCTATAGAGGGCAATAAAATAGATAAGGTAGCCCTACTGAGGAAGCTGGAGGAAATTGAACAGAGGATACTGGGAGAGGTTCGCGAGAGAATAGGAGATCAGGACCTAATAAAGCGTGGTGAGGTCATAGCTGTTAAGGAATTAGCTAAGGAGTTAGGGTTAACAAGAGAACAGCTGAAAAGACTGCTAGATACTGATAACTACGTGCTTCTTGGAGATTATCTCGTGAAGAGATCTCTGCTAGAGCAACTGAGGGAAGAAGACATACCAGGAGTGATAAAAGAGTTTAAGGAAGTTCTGAGGAGGATTGGTTTACCTGTAGACATAGCGATCCCCCTCGCTAATTACCTGGGATATGATGTTGTTTGGAGAGGGCTCGATGAGGATAATGCTGAGATAAGAGTTAGAAGGTAGCGCAGCTATTTAATGCTGATTTACATAGAACCTATCATGGTGATCGAATAAGCTGGCCCTAGATAATGCCACTAGCTGAGGGTCACCTTGGGTTCATGGAATTTATAAAGACTAAGAGGTTGATTTAGCGTTCATTATTGCTGTATAGAGGGGTAAGAGATGGAGGTTGCCGTCTTCGGTGCTTCTGGCTATACCGGAGGGGAACTCATCAGACTACTCACGATCCACCCGGTTTTCAATGTAGTGGTTGCTACATCCAGAGAATATGTAGGGAAACCCATCTACTTCGCCCACCCACATCTGAAGGGTCTCCTTTCCCTGAAGTTTTCCTCGCTAGATAAAGCAATGGAAGGGGGGTATGATTTCGCCTTGCTAGCCCTACCTCACGGCATGTCGAGGGACATAGTCCCCAAGCTCCTAGAAATTGGGGTGAAGGTCGTAGATCTAGGCGCTGACTTCAGGCTGAAAGATCCCGATGCCTATAAATCTTGGTATGGTTGGGAACATCCCTACCCTGATCTGCTTGAAAGGGCCGTTTATGGGATGCCAGAGCTTCACAGGGAGGATATAAAGAAAGCGAATTTGGTCGCATCTCCCGGCTGTAATGCAACAGCTACGATCTTAGCGGCAGCACCGCTAGCCAAGTTGGGAGTTGATTACCTAATATCCGATGTTAAGGTTGGTAGCAGCGAAGCAGGCTCTAAACCCACTAAAGGAACACATCATCCCGAGAGGAGCGGTGCCATAAGGCCTTACTCACCATCAGGTCATAGGCATCAAGTGGAGGCCGAGCAAGAGCTCTCTAGGATTGCGGGCAGGGGTATCAGAGTTAGTATAATCCCTCACTCGGTTGGATCGGTAAGAGGGGCATTTGCTAGCGTTCACTCCATTTTCGAGATAGATGAGGGAGAGCTATGGCGTGCCTATGCTAAGTTTTATGCGGGTGAGCCCTTCGTTAGGGTGATGCAAAAGGGCTCCTACCCAAATGTGAAGTCCGTTCTAGGGAGTAACTTCGCCGATGTGGGGTTCTCATCCGATAAGGAATTGGCAAGGGTAACGGGCTTTGCAGCCATAGATAATCTGATTAAGGGGGCTGCAGGTCAGGCAATACAGTCCCTGAACATCATGGCGGGTCTAGATGAGACTACAGGTCTTAAGCTTCCTCCTCTCAGCCCGGCATAGGTGATAACGTGATCGTAGTCAAGGTCGGTGGGAGAACCCTCAAAAATATCGAGGCAATCGCTAGAGATCTCATTAACCATCAGCCCTTCGTGTTAATCCATGGAGGGGGAGATTTCGTAACCCAATACTCGAAGAAGATGGGTGTGGAGCCGAAGATCGTGACATCCCCGTCCGGGGTTAGGAGCAGATATACGGATGAGGACGAACTAGAGGTCTTCGTCATGGTCATGGCGGGTAAGGTGAACAAGGAGATCGTCAGCAAGCTGCTGGACCTAGGAATTAAAGCGGTGGGTATATCTGGTGTAGATGGGCCCACTCTGGTAGCTGAGAGGAAGAAAAGGATAGTCGTACTGGAGAAGGGGAGGAGGAGAGTTATACCTGGTGGCTTCACGGGAAAAATAAGGGAGGTGAATACCTCTCTGCTTAACTCCTTACTCGCCGAGGGGTATAATGTGGTACTCGCTCCTTTGGCGAGAGGAATGGAGGGTGAGATGCTCAATGTTGATGGAGATCAGGCGGCATCTGAGGTAGCTAAGGCGCTCAGACCAAGATATTTGGTTCTCCTTTCCGACGTAGATGGAGTAATATACGAGGGACAACTCATAAAGAAGCTCTCTTGGAATGAGTCCATCCAGTTAGCTGAGAAGATAGGTCCTGGGATGAATAGGAAGCTCCTGATGGCGGGAAGAGTAGCGGAACAGCAAATTCATGTAGTAATAGCTAGTGGCCTCGTGGAAGAGCCTATTAAGAGGGCGCTAGCTGGAGGGGGCACCCACATTACAGCCCTCGAATTATCATAGAAAAATATTTCCCCCTATTTTTCGAATATCGTACCCAAATCGACGATAATAACGTTTTTAATTTGAGCATATCGTATTTCACGGTGCGAATATGAAAGCCCCCTGCCCAGTGTGCGGCGCTGAGGTAGAACTTCCTGATGATGTAATGGCAGGAGAGCTATTGGAATGCCCCTCCTGCGGGGCTACTCTCGAAGTACATGAACAGGATGGCCTCTTTATGCTTAGAGAGGCAGAAGAAGTGGGAGAGGACTGGGGAGAATGAGGATCGCTTTAGTTTATGAGAGGTTAAGGGAGGAAGAAAGGTCAATTCTGAAGGCCATAGAGGAGCTCGGACATGAACCTATTCCCATCCATATCAATTCAAATTTCATGTCCCTCAATACAGATCATGCCTTCCCTGCTGATATAGCTATCATAAGGGCGATAAGCGCGACTAAGGCCCATTCATCCGCGGTAGCTTTGGAGTCTATGGGAGTGAAGGTGATAAATGCTTCCGACGTATTAGCTACTTGTGGAAATAAGCTAGCTACTACGGCTAAGCTATCTGAAGCTGGGATACCGACTCCTAAGACCATGGTAGCGTTCTCCCTAGATGGGGCGCTTAGGGCTGCAAAGGAGATAGGATATCCCGTTGTGGTCAAGCCGATAAATGGGAGCTGGGGCAGGCTTGTTTCCCTTGCCGAGGATGAGGAGGATCTAAGGACGATCCTTGAACATAGAGAGGCAATACCTTCTCCATATTATAGGATTCACTACATACAGGAGTTCATAAGGAAGCCAGGAAGGGATATAAGGGCTTACGGGACGGAGAAAGAATTTGTTACGGCAATATATAGGATATCCGATCACTGGATCACTAATACTGCGAGAGGAGCTAGGGCGGAACCAGCACCACAAAATCCGGAACTTCAGGAGCTAGTGGTTAGGACAGCTAGAGCCATGGGTGGTGGGTTCTTGGGCATGGATATAGCTGAGGATGAAGAGAGGGGCTTGTTAGTCTTGGAGGTCAATGCAGTCACCGAGTTCAAGAACGCCGCCAGAGTTACAGGTGTCAACATAGCTAGAGAGCTGGTAAGCTATGCTCTAGGTGTGAGTTAATGGTATCTTTAATCTCCTTTTATGGTAGCAGAGGCCTCAGAATCGTAA
>JAGGTZ010000124.1 GCA_021158805.1 Thermoproteota archaeon
CCTTTCTATCTTCATCACCATAAAAGACGATGGAATCGTTTTCTCGGTCAATGCTATTCTTTAACTCATCCTTAAGCCTTATGAGATCTGCCCTGCTGATCCCGCCCTGCCAGCATCTTCAGCCTCCAAGAGGAGGGCTCAACCTCCTCAATTATCGGACAGCCCGCCCACTCTATTCTCGTAGTACCTTAGGTTCTTCAGCATGTTCTCCACGCTCCCTCCCCCCGCCAGATCTGCTTTCTTCTCTGAATCCAAGTGGTGCTAGGCTTGCCTCAGGGTCACGAAACCGGAGTTGTAGTGCCTCCTCGGGTAATAGGAATTCATGTAGTATCTGAAGCAGTTGTAGACGTGAAGGATAACTCTGTTACTGGCCAGGAGCTCTAAAAACCTCCTATTGAACTTGACCTCCCCGAAGACATGGGTCTCTGCCAAAGGCTATGAGAAGTATTATGAGGAGGATTCTAGCCTACCTAGAAGGGATTGAAACACGACATAGAGGAGTCTCAAACCAGCCTCGTGGCGTGAAAGTCAAGTATTGAGTTAAACCTTCAGCTAAATAGCTGTAATTCTTATGGAAACCCATCCACCGGTTTTCGTGGCTAACACTAATAGTCGTTCATACCCCCAGGTCCTCTCATGAAGTGGAACATGATGTAGTCTGCTATCTCTTGGACGGGGATCTGATATACGAAGCATCATAAAATCCATCTGTAAGATTATACAGCATGATGAATTTTATCGTGGGATCTATTTCACTCTAAGTATATTTGGTTCCACCTATTGGCCTTCATCTTTTTATGATCCCACTCTATCAATGTTATTATGAGTATAGTGGAGCTCGATGACAAGGGTAGGATAACAATACCTAAAAGGATGAGAAGGATCCTCGGTGGGAGGAAAGTCCTCCTAATAGACTTGGGTGACAGGATTGAAATCATACCAGTCCCGGAAGATCCTTTTGAGACACTTAAGGGCTCCTTCAATATTGAAAAACCTTTCAAGGAGTTAAGGAGAGAAGCTGAGATACTAGCCGAAGGGGAGGCTGGAGGATAGATGACCCTAATGGAGAATGACGTGATCTTTGCATACATGAACGAGAGCGATGAGAACCATCAAGCTGCCGTGAAGATCTTTCAGAAGCTGAGGGAAGGTAAGCTGAGAGTCGACATCTCAGGCATAACTCTGCTTGAGATGGAGCTCATATACAGGTCTCAGAGGAGGGAATCTGAGCTTCTCAAGGTGATGTCGGCTCTCCTCTCCCTTCCTAACGTAGGCTTCATCCCACTTACACCAGAAATTGTTATAACGAGTATCCGACTCAGGGAGAAGATCGGACTCTCCTTCTTCGACTCCCACTACGCTGCAACAGCCCTCTACCTAGACGGTAGGATCATTTCATTTGATGAAGCATATGATAAGGTTCCGGGCCTTGTAAGGATGGATCCCAGATCTGATTGATCTATACATCATTTAGGTAATTATGGATTCTATTATTCGCCATTTTGTCGGTGGCTGAGATGGTAGAAACTATCCGAATTTCAGAACTCTTCAGCATTACATGATGTCGGCGTTACAACACAGAGCTTAGAGAGACGTGAGAGGTTTCTGCTGAAGGTCTCAGGCGGGATGCACCCTGCGCGTATATCCTGTACCTGCTAGAATAGATTCTAAGTCGGAGATATTAGGCTCTAAGACATACCTCAGCTTTTAACGTGTTCTTCTAGGGACTTCTTAGAAGAGTCTCAAACCAGCCTCCTTAAGGATTTTACGGGCATCTCTCTTATACCTAATTCGTATCTCTCTACCTCTTTCTAACTCGATGAGGCCCTTCTGAAGCCCTGCATGGGCTATCATCACCCTCCTGTTCGGCCTTCCTTCGCCTCGCTCCCAGCTCTCTGGATTCTTCTGGAGTCCCGATAGCTCCTGCACTATCATCACCTTGTGGATTTCACCAACCTTCCCGTAGATCGCTTCGGATATCTCTTTCAATATATCTAGGCCTGCCGGCACTTCCACCTTATCCCTTAGATAGAGGGAGATTGCCCTAGCTAGGAGGAAAGCGTATACGCTCTCGTAATCGATTGCCACCCTTCTATTTACCCTCTCTCCCTTAACCTCGGCGTTTTTCTTCCAGAGTTCGTACGCCCCTTTAACGGAGTCCTCTATTCCCTCCAATACCTTATCCTCCCCCTCATCATAGAGCTCCAAGAGGGCTAGTGGGAGGGGGTAGTACAGGGAGGAGAGGAAGTCCCTGACCCACCTCCTCAGCTCACCTGTCCTGTCATTGAAAATCCTCACGTCCTCTGGAGGCTCTCCTTTAGGCGTAAGTAACCTTCCCAGAGAGGAAGGAAACTGAATACCCCTGAAGGTCTCCCTATACACCAAGTTTAGATTTAAGGAAGAGGCGCCGCGGAAATAAGGGTCTGAGTTGTAGGCTTCTACCGTGATCTCATCTACCTCAGGGTGGGAAGCTAGGGAAAGGCTCGCCAGCATGCGCGCCAGGTACATGAGTTCTGCTGGCATGAAGTTTATCCCGTGGGTCAGGTCCAGCACTATCCTCCTATAGGTCTTCTCCAATACGAGATTCCCTAGCTCGATCAGAACGACCCCGATGAAGTCCCTCGCATCTCCTTGGAATTCCCACTTCCCGCCAGGTCTCCCAACGGCTGGAGCTACTACGATGCGCGGTTCCTCGGACCTTAAGCCTGCCTTCTCGAAGAGACACCGCAAGATGTTTTGGGATATACCCCTGACCTCCTCCAGCAGCGAAGTATAATCGTTGACTTTTCCTCCTGCCTTCTCATATGCTTCCTTACTGCACTCACCACACGTGCCCTCCACAAACCTGCCCCCAGATGGGCGATCCACCAAGCTATCCAGCACTATCACGACGGAGTCTGCCTTAAATTCAAGCCACTCAAGCATGGGAAGTAGGCTTGTGCATGAAGGCTTCTCAATTCCATTTATTCTGTAGTTAACTACACCCCAGTGAGCTGGGCTTCCCCAAGTCGAGATCAGCAGAACATCTCCGCTTTCCACATGGTAAGTTGGGCTTGACAGCTTAAAATTCTACCATTCATGCGTAGCTGAACTATAGCCCTCATTTTAATGGCCTCTGGGAGATGCCTGACCGGTTGAGGGTCCTAGAGAGGAAACCTCCATGCGTATTCGACATACTTGGTACCACTATAGAAGTATGTAACGCTGTTAGGAATTCAAGCATACTTACATTGACGCTTATAGAATTTAACTAGCAGATACCTTTATCTGACATATTCGGTTAAACGTATATGCAATACCTCAGTAGCCATTACTCCCTGCTAGCCCCGCTGGGCCTCAGCCCTCCCGTTGTCACGGAGCTAATCCAGTACTTAGACTGGCAGTACGGTTTGAAACCTAAAACCGTGGAACTAATCCTCACAAAGGATAAGCGTGTTCAGGAGGGCGCTAAACTCGTTGAGGTGGCCGTGAAGGACAGGTACCCTAAAGCTAAGGTGGTTAGCCTTACTTTGGACTATGAGGACATCGTGGATGAGAGCGTAGCCTTCGATTTCATGAGAGCAGCGGCTTCCGAGATAGCCAATCTAGAGAAGCCCATCTACCTCCTCATCTCGGGAGGGAGGAAGAACGTGTCTGTGGAGGTAGCCCTTATAGGACAGGTACTCGCGGTATCCGGGATATATCATGTCGTCATGCCCGATGTGAAGGTGGTTAACATCGAGCTCGAGAGGCTGAGGCCTAAGATAGAGGAGCTTGCTTCATCCGATGATCCCCTCAACTATTACAGAGGAAGTAAAGAGCTGCAGAACCTCATGTATCCCCCACTGACCTACAGCGTCATGAGGATACCCATGCTCCCGTTACCTTACTCGGTCATTAGGAGAGTGGCGAGGGTTCTCAGCGAGGGAGGCAGTAAGTCCGAGCTCGAGGGTCTTGGGGAAGATTACATAGCTGTCCTTAGATTCTCAGGCCTCATACAGGTATCGGGAGGCAAGATCATACCCACCGATCTGGGTAAAACGATAGGAGGGGCCATAAGAGAGGCTGTAGAGTGATAGTACACCAGGAGATGGAGCGATTATCCATTAAACGCATAGGGCCCACTAAAACCGGTCCTAGCTCCCTGAACCTCCTCGACCTTCTCAGGAGTTTTGGATCGAAGTTCCCGGGATCCCTTACCCCTGAAGCATGGGGTAAATTTATAGGTACTTATGTACCAAAGTACTTATGTCCGAGGTAGTGAAGGCGGAGGTCCCCAAGGCGTTAGCGAGGAAATTCAGGAAGAGGGCCTTGGAGATCTATGGCTACCAGAGGGGCGCTATAAAGCGGGCTCTAGAGGATCTAATGAAGAGATTTGTCGGCCTAGGCCGGGTAGATTGGTCCTCGCTGCGGGGCACCCTGAAGTCTGAGATCTCCTCTGTCGAGCTGCAACACAGGGCCTGGAGGGAAGTGGATTGACCCTCCTGATAGATACTAACATATTCTTGGAGCTCTTCCTAGACCAAGAGAGGGCGGATGAATGTGAGAAGTTCCTGACGAAGGTCTCAAGTGGCGAAATCGAGGGCGTGGTCACGAAGTTCTCGGTCCATGCAATAGAGGCGATCCTTAATGATCCAGTGTTAATTCAGGGCTTTTTGAGAAATCTAATGGGTTCGGTGGGTCTGGAGGTTTATGATACCACATTAGAGGACGAGATGGCTGCTTCCATGCTCATGGAAAGCATAGGTCTAGACTTCGATGATAGTCTACATTACTACGTGGCGAAGAAGCTTGGAGTTGAAGCCATAATTAGCTTCGATAAGCACTTCGATAAGGTGGACCTAGTTAGGAAAGAGCCATTGGACTTCCTTTAACGCCCCTCCACCATGAATAGGGGGGATCAGGTATTGGCAACCGCTAGGATTTTTATCTAATGCTATCTAAGAAAAGCGAGTAGATACGTGGGGAATTTTGTTCTCCTAGCTATAATCCTTACTCTAATCCCCATCATTGGAGTACTCTCTCAAGGCGCTGATTTAGCGGTGGACAAGGTCGTCCCGGAGGACAGCGTAGTTAGTGGGGAGAAGCTGAGCGTCACGACCGTCATCAAGAATCTCGGCCCTACAAGGGCAAGTTCGACCTCCTACTACATGGATGGAAAGATGGTGGATAGGTAGGTGGAATGCCTCCAAGTACCCGGAGGGCAGTAGGGTTTCATCCCACCGTTTGAACACATCGGAAATGACCGCTGGAAAGCACGAGATTGTAGTCAGGTTGCAATTGGTTGGGGAAAG